>JAFUDC010000183.1 GCA_017459345.1 Eubacterium sp. | reverse complement strand
GCCTACAGCAGAAAACTATTAAGATCTCTTGTAAGTATAAAAAAAGCCCTTGATGATGAAGATATCCTGAAAGCGAGGGAACTAGTCAATGAACTCATCGAGGACACACAGAAGGATATCGAAGCCTGAACAGGCAGATTATTACCAAGGAGGAATCATGGCTTACACCGAAGCATCCAAACGGGCCACGGCCAAGTACAAAAAGTCCAACTATAAAAGGATTCCCCTCGATGTAAAGATCGAGGACTATGAAAGGCTGAAGGCCTACTGTGACAGGATGGGGGAAGCTTCCATCAATGGCTTCCTGAGAAAACTCATCAACGAAAAGACAAAAGAGGATTGATATGATATCAGGGTCAAAAGGTCGATTTTCACGATATGCTTGCATAATCGTGAATAATTGACCTTGGGACCCGCCGCGACATGAGGAAGTAGCGGCGATTTAGCCAGCGGATTCCGAATGTCGTGCAGGATCGCGAGAGCTGTCTTGCAGCGGAGCGATCCGTGATAGCTTTTGACCTTTACATCATCATTATTTATATATAAATGTAGTAAATGCTGTCAATCTTTGATGCAGCTTATGCTTCAGGGGAAAGACAAGCCAGGGCCAGTCCGGTTGCTACGGCATTCCTCGGGCCTTCCGTGCCACGGATATTACCACGGCCTGCTACGATTTCATACTCGGAAAGGGCATCTGTAACGAAATTGGGAATCTCGAAGTCCAGAGCCGAACCACCAACCATAACAACAAAGGAGATATCCTTGGGATTCCCTGTGGGGCTGACCATGGAGAGGGCAAGGATGGAATTGGTTACAAATACCTTCTTCTTGGCCTCCTGGCGAACTTGTTTTACTCTCTCCAGATTCTCATGTCCGTCCAACGCCACCAGTTCCTTACCTTTGACCAGAACGGTCTTGGCATAAAGCTCCGGTGCTATAGGCTTATCAAAGAACTGTACGGTACCACTCTCATGACGGATATGGAAAAGGCTCTCCACCTTGGCCAAAGGATACTTCTTACCATCCTCAGCAAGGTCAAAGTCATCCAGACCCAGCTCTGACTGGATCAGCATGGAAACCATGTCTCCTGCACCCGCCAGATGGATCAATTTCACTTTGCCTTCTCTATTAATAATAGAAGCATCTGTAGATCCTGCTCCCATATCTACGATCGCCAGGGGGACGCTGGTGCCCGGTGTTGTCAGAGCACCTTTGATCGCCATATCGGCCTCAACACCGCCCACGTAAACCGGCACGCCGATCTTCTCGGAAAGTGTATGGGCAATCATCTCCATCTGCAGACGATCCGACTTAACCATAGCGGCAATACCTACCGCATTCTCCAGGGCGAACTCATCCGCGATACCTCCGATAACCTTCTGGGGATTGAAGGTATCTACCGCAAGGATATCCTGAATCTTGATGTCCCTGATGTGCTTCCCTGTCAGGTTGGACATAACCCGGCGTACATTGAATAACATACCGCCTACATTGGTGTCCTTCTCTCCGGTAATGTCCTGGATGTCCTCCACACTCCG
>JAFUDC010000027.1 GCA_017459345.1 Eubacterium sp. | reverse complement strand
CTTTATAATATGACTTATCGGAAACAAAGGAAAGCTGAGCAAAGCGAAGCCTTACTTTGAGGCGATAAGTCACAGAGCCGCTATAGCTGCGGCGGTTCTGAGGTTCTCGAAGAGGTTCTCATAACATATTATCATAGTGTAACAGAGTCTGTCATATCAATTCGGTTGATATGGCAGACTCTGTTTTTTTATTATAACTGACTATTTGTTATTGCCGGTGAGTAGTCTGCTGACAGTCTATCTCGGTGTATATGAAGTATGCAGCAGGCTGTGGGCCTTGGCCTTGCCCGGTTTCTCCAGGTACTCATCGTAGAGCATCTGACAGACGGGGCTTTCGTGGGAACAGCGCATCTCATTCTCCTTGTCGGAGTCATAGAGAACCGCTGCCCTTAAGGACTTGAGGTCCACATAGTTTCTTACGCTGTCACGCTGTAATGGCTGGCCGCCTCCGTTTATGCAGCCGCCGGGACAGGCCATGATCTCGATAAAGAGATAATTCTTCTCCCCGCTCCTGACCATCTCCACCACCTTTCTGGCATTGGCCAGGCCGCTGGCTACGCAGACGTCCACCTCTGTACCGGCGATCCGGTAGGTGGCTTCCTTGATGCCTGGGGTACCCCGGACATCCATAAATTCGATCTTCTCGTTGGTGCCATCCAGAATATTGGCTGCGGTACGCAGGGCTGCCTCCATAACACCGCCTGTGGCTCCGAAGATCTTGCCTGCTCCGGATGCAAGGGCAAACGGATCGTCAAAATCTTCTCCGGCAAGGTCATTGAAGTAGATTCCTGCTTCACGGATCATCCGGCCCAGCTCTCTGGTGGTCAGAGCCACGTCCACATCCGGCATGCCCTTGTGTCCGAGCTCCGGACGGGATACTTCAAACTTCTTGGCCGTACATGGGATTACGCTGACCACAAAGAGATCCTTGGGATCAATGTGGTTCTTCTGGCAGTAATAGCTCTTTAAGAGCGCTCCGAACATCCCCTGAGGTGACTTGCAGGTGGAGAGATTCGGGAGCAGATCATGATAATTGTGCTCCATGAACTTGATCCAGCCCGGACAGCAGGAGGTGAACATGGGCAGAGGCTTCTTTGTCTGAATCCTCTCGATCAGCTCGTTAGCCTCCTCCAGTATGGTCAGGTCGGCAGTCACATTCATGTTAAATACTTCCACATCCCCCAGCATGCGGATGGCCTGAACCATCTGACGCTCCACGTGGGTTCCCGGCGGCAGGTCGAAGAACTCGCCCAGGGTTGCCGCGATGGAAGGAGCGGTAAAGAATACCACCTTCTTGTCAGGATTGTCAATGGCAGCCCATACATCATCGATGTTGCTCTTCTCATAGAGAGCGCCCACCGGACAGGCTACGATACACTGGCCGCAGCCCACGCAGCTGGTGGAATCCAGTCCCTGGTCGAAGGGAGATCCCACACGGACATCAAAGCCCCGGCGGATCTGGCCGATGGCTCCCACGCCCTGAATCTTATTGCAGGTGGAAACGCAGCGGAGACACTGGATACATTTATTGTTATCACGGATCACATAGGGTGTTGTCTGATCAATCTCGTAAGCGGGCTCCTCGCCTCTGAAGCGGTCTTCATCCACCATGTAATCTCTGGCCAGCTTCTGCAGCTCACACTGGTTGCTTCTGACGCAGGAGAGACATTTTTTGCGGTGGGTGGAGAGGATCAGCTCGATGGTGGTCTTTCTGGAAGCACGCACCATGGGTGAATTGGTATATACTTCAATCCCTTCCTCAACCGGATAGGTACAGGCAGCCATGAGGCCTCTGCGTCCCTTGATTTCCACGACGCAGACACGGCAGGCACCGATACAGTTGACATCCTTCAGATAGCACAGGGAAGGAATCTTGATGTTGGCTGCTTTTGCAGCCTGCAGAACACTGGTGCCCTCCGGAACAGTGACCGGGATATCATTGATCTTTAAATTAATCATCTTTTTCATCTTATCATCCCTCCTTATTCCATATAAACGGCGCCGAACTTACAGTTCTGCATGCACAGACCACACTTGATACAGGTATCGATATCTATGGTATGAACTTCCTTCACCTTGCCGGATATCGCATTCACCGGACAGTTCCTTGAACATAAGGTACAGCCGCGGCAAAGATTGGGATCGATGACATAATGAAGAAGGTCTTTACATTTCTTGGCTTCACATCTCTTATTGACGATATGGTTGATATATTCCTCACGGAAATACTTGAGCGTGGAGACAACCGGATTGGAGGCAGTCTGTCCCAGTGCGCAGAGACAGGAAACTCTCATGTGGTCTGCCAGCTCCTCGATCTTCTCCAAATCTTCCATGGTTCCGTTGCCCTTGGTGATATCATCCAGAAGCTGCAGCAGCCTGTGGGTACCGATACGGCATGGAGTACATTTACCACAGGATTCCTCGCAGGTGAACTCCAGATAGAACTTGGCGATATCCACCATACAGGTATCTTCATCCATGACGATCAGACCGCCGGAACCCATCATGGAGCCGATCTTGGCCAGACTCTCGTAATCGATGGGGGTATCAATATGTACGGAAGGAATACATCCGCCGGAAGGTCCGCCGGTCTGGGCTGCCTTGAACTTCTTGCCCCCCGGGATGCCTCCGCCAATCTCCTCGATGATCTCCCGGAGAGTGGTTCCCATGGGAACCTCCACCAGGCCCACGTTGGTAATCTTGCCGCCCAGGGCAAATACCTTGGTTCCCTTGGAGGTCTCGGTTCCGATGGAAGAGTACCATTCCGGCCCCTTCAGGATGATCTGAGCCACATTGGCATAGGTTTCTACGTTGTTGAGGACGGTTGGTTTCTTAAATAAACCTTCCACTGCCGGGAAAGGAGGTCTGGGTCTTGGCTCGCCCCGCTTTCCTTCGATGGAGGTCATAAGAGCCGTCTCCTCGCCGCAGACAAATGCACCGGCGCCCAGACGGATCTCCACGTCAAAATCAAAGCCGCTTCCGAAGATATCCTTGCCTAAGAGGCCGTACTCTCTGGCCTGTTTGATGGCGATGGAAAGACGCTCTACCGCGATGGGGTACTCAGCACGGACATAGACATAGCCCTGGCTGGCCCCGATGGTATAGCCGGCTATGGCCATAGCCTCCAGCACCGCATGGGGGTCACCCTCCAGGATAGACCGGTCCATAAATGCACCGGGGTCACCCTCATCGGCGTTGCAACAGACATACTTGATCTCGGACTTGGTGGCTTTGCAGAAGGACCACTTTCTTCCGGTGGGGAAGCCTGCTCCTCCACGGCCGCGGAGACAGGAGGCCAGCATGGTATCGATCACCTCGTCCTGAGTCATGGAGGTAACTACCTTGTGAAGGGCCTGATAGCCGTCAAGAGCGATATATTCTTCGATGTTCTCCGGGTCGATCACACCGCAGTTTTTCAGGGCGATACGCATCTGCTTGGCATAGAAATTGGTCCCGCTTAAGGGGAGGATTTCTCCGTCCTCATGGACGGTCTCCGGGTAGAGGAGGTCCTTGCAGATTTTCCCTTCTATGATATGCTCGTCAATGATTCTCTTAGCCCCTTCCGGAGTGGTCTGAGAGTAGAATGCCCCCTCAGGATACACGATCACGATGGGACCTAAGGCACAAAGACCGAAGCAGCCGGTCTTAACTACCAGTACATCGTTAAGCTTCTTGTCTTCAATTTCCTTTTCCAGAGCGTCGATAACCTTCCTGCTGCCGGAGGAGGTACATCCGGTACCACCGCAGACCAGGATCTGCTTGCGGTAGGCAGTATGTTTGGCCATCTCCTCGGCCTGGGAGGCCACAAGCTTACGCACCAAAACCAGCTCTTCGTTG
>JAFUDC010000182.1 GCA_017459345.1 Eubacterium sp. | reverse complement strand
GGTTTTTGCCTTCTTTTTATTTTTTGCCTTCTTACCTGTTGTTTTAGAAGCTTTCGTCTTGCTGCTCTTTGTATTAGAAGCTTTCGTCTTATTGGGCTTTGTTTTATAGAGTTCTGCCTGCTGGTCTGCAGGAGCATCAGATGCTGCCGCCGGGAGTGGCTGTACATAGATGATCTGTGCTGTCAGCACTGCCAGCAATGACAGAAAGCAAATCCCATGTGCAATTGTTCTATCTCTAAAGCTTTTTTTCATATCCTGCTCCTTACCCTCTATCTTGTCTTTACCAACCCCTCCAGGGTCTCAAAGAGGGCCTCCGGCTCCACCGGCTTGCTCAGGTGGGCATTGAGCCCAGCCTGCATGCTTCTCTGCACATCCTCGTCAAATGCATTGGCTGTCAGGGCGATGATGGGGATTTCCTTTGCATCCGGCCGGTCCAGGCTTCGGATCTGCCTGGTTGCCTCAATGCCATCCATCACCGGCATGCGCATATCCATAAGTATGGCATCATAGTAGCCGGCTTCGTGATCTTTGAACATATCAAGGGCAATCTGTCCATTCCCGGCAAGTTCCGCCTCCATGCCCCGCATGGCAAGAACCATGACCATAATCTCCGCATTGACATTCATATCCTCTGCCAGGAGGATTCTGCAGCCCTCAAGATCAACCCTGTCTTTTGTATCTGCTTCCTTTTTCTTCCGGAAAGCCTCCCTGAACTCATCAAGCACCGTTGCAGCGAAAAGAGGCTTGGGAACAAAGGTATCCACACCCGCTTCCCTGGCTTCCTCGGCCACATCATCCCAGTTATAGGAGGTCAGAATCACGATGGCTGACTCATGGCCCACCACCGACCGGATCTGTCTGGTGGTCTCCAGCCCATCCATCTCCGGCATCTTCCAGTCTACCAGAATCAGGTTATAAGGCTCCCTTCTGGCATGGTGAAGCTTTACCATATCAAGGCCCTGTGGGCCTGACATGGCCATATCACAGCGGATGCCCAGCTCTCCCAGAACGATTTTTGCATGCTGGCAGGCCACCGGGTCATCATCAATGACCAGTACGGACATCTCGTGGGGATGAATCATACCATCCCTTTCCCCGGAGGCCACCCGGTCGGACTCGTTCAGGGTAACCGTCACGGTAAATGTGGTCCCTACTCCCTTTTCGCTCTCCACCTCGATGGTTCCGTTCATCAGTTCCACCAGGCTCTTTGTGATGGGCATACCCAGTCCTGTACTTCCATATCGGTTGGTTGAGGAGGAATCCTCCTGACTGAAGGCATCGAAAATCTTCGGCAGGTACTCGGGACTCATGCCGATTCCGGTATCCTTTATGATAAACTGCAGGGTAGACCGGCCGTCAAAACGGGCCTTCTCCTCCACCGTAAAGATAACTTTCCCACCCTCCGGGGTAAACTTGACTGCATTTCCCAGGATATTGATCATCACCTGGCGCAGCTTCATATCGTCCCCTATATAATAATCGTCAATTTTGCCTATAATCCTGCACTCATAATCCAGCCCCTTGTCCCTGCACTGGCCTCCTATGATGGTGTTGACCTGTTCAAGAGCCTTCCCGAAGGAAAACTCTTCACTGTTGATGGTCATCCGCCCGGACTCGATTCTGGACATATCCAGGATATCATTGATGATACTTAAAAGGTGCTGGGCAGATGCCCCGATCTTCTCCAGATGTTCTCTGGTCTTAGGCGGAAGATCCGGGTCACTCAGGGCAATATTATCAAGACCGATGATGGCATTCATGGGGGTACGGATCTCATGGCTCATATTGGACAGGAAGGCAGTCTTGGCCCGGTTGGCCTCTTCTGCCGCGGTAAGTGCTTCCCCCAGGGCCTTTGTCTGGGCCAGCAGCTGCTCCTGGAGGGCAAGCTTCTCTTCCATCTCCTGCTGTCTGGCCTCCGCGGCCTTCATCCTGGATAAGGCCGTCACATCCACACACATACCCAGCAGGCAGTCTTTTCCGTTTTCATCCTTAAACTTGAGCTTGGTGGTCTGCAGGTTGCGGATCACACTGCCCGTGGCATCCGGCACATCCTCAAAGAATATGTATGGTTCCTTCATGGCCAGGGCCTTCTTATCATCCTCCACAAAATGCTTTGCCGTAACCGGATCAAAGATTTCATAATCGGTAAGTCCCACAACCCCTTCCGGAGAATCCTTGTGGGCATACTCTGCAAAAGACTGGTTGCAGGCCAGATACCTCCCGGTTATTGCATCCTTGGAAAAACTCATGGCCGGCATATTGGAGAGCAAGGAGGCGACAGACCCCATAAAGTCTGCCAGCCTGGCAGCAGACTCCACCTCAGCGATCAGCCGGAGGTTCTCCTTCTCCGCCTTCTCCGCCTCCCGGAGGGCTTTCTGAACAGCCTGTCCATGGCGGACATCCTCATCCACATCCTTAAAACCACAGACAATTCCCATCTTGCCGCCGGGCATATTCACTCTGGCAAACTCGATTCGGAAATACTTTTCGCTTCCATCATCCATCACGCGCAGATAATTGATGGTATACTGATGTTTTTCCCTCACGCGCTTTGCGAGATTATCAAGCTGCAGCTCCTCCTGAAGACGTTCCTGGTCTTCAGGGGCAACAGTTGTTTTTATATAATATTCCTTAGCTTTGGAGTACTTCAGCTGCCCAAGAGCATCCCGGATGGGACTGCCATGAATGGTTGCCCCATCCGTATCCCCCCGGTAGAGAGAAAATGTCTCAGCCTCCACATCATTGATCAGCCAGACCGTATGATAAGCCTCGCTGAGAGCCTCGATCACCGCCTGACGAACCGCCATATCCGTCTCCATCCGCTCTCTTTTCTCAGTGATATCCGAGATGAAGACATAGAAGATATCCCCGTATGCCTCTGTCTTTGTGAGATGGCCGTAATCATCCACCCAGCGAACTGTCCCATCCCTGCGAATGATACGGTACTCCACAAAATCCATCTTCCGCTCATCAGTCTGCATCTGCCGATGGATGGATTCCGATATGGATTGATAATCTTCCGGGTGAAGCATACCCTTAAAGGTATATCCGGTCAGTTCCTTAAACTCAGCCAGATCTTTGCAGCCATAGATGTCAAAGACCGCCTGGTTGGCATAGAGCAGGTCTTCCGGCTCCTCCGACCTGTAGATAAAGAAGCCCCCCGGCATATGGCGGCCAATCTGCTCCACCACAGCCATAGTCTGTTCATTTAATAGAAAATGCTCTCCAAACATGTAATATCTCCCGAATCCGTTTTATTACATACAATGTATCATTTTTCTTAAGCTGATTCAATTCAATTTACAGGAATTCAGGAGAAAATGAATAGTTGCAACCCTTATATTGCTCAGTTAACTTCTCTTAATAACCCTTGGGCTGCCGAAATCATAGGCGGCGAAAAACACATTCATACACATATGATTATGCTAATGAAGATGGTGAATCCAAATTCAGGAGCATTTTATCAACAGGATTTGATAATAGACCTGTGACTGTTTGAAACCATCGACAGATTTCACTGTCAATCAGACAAAATGTGAAGATTCAGTCGAAAAAATTTGATATGTTATATGACTTCCCCGTATAATTATCAAAATCTGTTGCTAAAAAGGGACCAAAAATGAAATCACCATCTTCATCAGTATATATGTCAATATGTAAATAGAATGACAGCCTGTCACTTTAGCATGTTCTCCTTTCGACTGCTTTGATTGAACTGTCCTCAGCCCTTCGGGCTGTCTCACTTTGGCTCATTCTTCAGTCTATGGCTGGCCAAAAGGGTATATGGCAAGTTAACTTTTCATAATACCTGTGACCGGGTTAAATTAAAGGGAATCAGCCAGGAAACCTGTCAGATCAGCCAGTATAATGGATTATAACTTTAACAGTATGATTCATCCTTTAAAAAAAGTAGGAAGTCAGAGAGTTCCGGGAGATACAATTCCCCTCTTCATGCCATCTTTATCGTAGAAATATGATAATATTCACAACTCTGACTATCTTTATCCACCCATAAACTGCTACAGGAGCCCAAAACTCATTTTTAAATCTTTTGTAGTAGATAATATGATGCATGTCTTCTCTTATTATCAACATAAGTGGATAATAAGACTGATTAAAGATGATTATATCTCCTACTACTCCAGGCGAACCTTTTCAAAGAGAAAAAAGGTGGATACAATGTACCAGAAGAGGCAATTATATCCACCAAATCAAAAAGTACTATCTTTGCTGAGTGCCTGGACAAATCCCACGCCTTGCTCAGCCGCTGGGCAACTCCCCGGCAGGCTCGCAGCCAGAAGCTTGTTTCTAGGTTATAAAGTTAAACTGATAAAATCTCCTTCTCCTCCGGATTCTTCCGAAATAGAGTATAGGCGATATTCAACGCATGATCCCCGATTCTCTCCAGGCCGATCACGGTATCCGTAAAAATCAGGCCGATTTCGGCCGAACATCTTCCATGGGAGAGGCGGTCGATGTGGTGATCCTGGAGCATCCGGTCCATCTCGTCCACCTGATTCTCCAGGGCGATAACCTGACCAATCTCGGATTTATCCTCTGTGACAAACATATACATACTCTTTCCCAGGAGAAGGGATGCCTTGGCGTACATATCCCTGAGCTCCCGGATACCTCCCTCGGTGAAGGACAGATTCTGCTTCTGTTTCTTCTCTGCATCCTCGGCAAAGTTCACCGCATGGTCTCCGATTCTCTCCAGGTCGATGACCACATGGAAGAGGTCGCCGATCCTCATGGCATCATGGTAGGGCAGTTCTAAGCGGTTGACCTCCACCATATAATCTGTGATTTCGCTGCTCAGATAATCAATCAGGTCCTCTTTCTCATTGATAGCATCCATGTCAGGGGCTTCTGTACCCAGGAGGCCTGCCATGGCCGCCTCCAGATTCTCTGAGACCAGGATGCCCATCCGCTCAATTTCTTTTACGATGTCTGTAACCGCGGTCTGAGCCTGGAACTTATTGCCCCGGTGAATAAAGATAAGTTTTTTGGCCAGCTCTCCTTCCTCTGAGGTATCCTCCTTCACCAGCAATCCGGTCAGCTTCAGAATCTGGTTGGAGAAGGGAAGGAAAATGATGGTCTGGAAGGTCTTAAAAATCGTATCCGCATTGGCCACAAAACGCTTGGCATTCTCCGGTCCGTTGATTGCGGCAATCAGATTGGTCACCGGCTCCAGGGCAAAGATCAGGATAATCGAGATGACAACCATACCCAGTACATTAAAGAGCAAATGTACCAGGGCTGCCCTCTTTCCGTCCCGGTTGGCATCCATCCCGGCCATCATGGCAGGAGTACAGGAACCGATGTTGGCTCCCAGGATGAAGAACAGGCAGGCGGCTAGGCCAACCAGACCGGAATCCGCCAGCAGGACCAGAACACTGACCGTCACGGAGGAGCTCTGCACGATCACGGTGAAAATCAGACCCACAATTAGAGCAATCAGCGGGTTGTCCAGATAGGTGAAAAAGCGCATTATCCGGGGAAACTGGGGTATGGTTCCCAATGCTGCTGTCATGCTGTTAATCCCCAGAAACAAAGCACCAAATCCAAAGGTAATCTCAGCAATCTTTCTCCACATGGGCTTCTTTCCGAAGGTCAGAATCATGGCACCAAGAAAGATAATGTAGGGTGCCACTGCCGTAAGCTTCAGGGAAACCAGCTGCGAGGTGATGGTGGTACCGATATTGGCACCAAAGGTGATTCCCACAGACTGGGCCAGGGTCATCAGACCTGCATTGACAAAGCTGACCTCCATAACCGTAGTGGCGCCGGACGATTGAATGATTGCCGTAAAAACTGCCCCAAAGAGCACTGCAACGATCTTGTTTTTCGTAAACCGGTCCAGAATCCCCTTCATACGGTCACCTGCCGCCCTCTGCAGGCTCTCGCTCATAAACTTCATACCAAAAAGGAAGAGGGCCAGTCCGCTCATCAATTCTGTAAGCATCAGTATCATGTTGTATTCCTCCACTAAAAACACGGGAATTCACCAGTTTATTCTAAAAACTGGCTCAAGGTATTGTTTGTTTTAGAGCCCAGCTCTATACGAGGATATACTAACATGGATTTTGATGTTTACAGGTAAAATTTTGGTAAATTATATATAATTTACATTTTCTTTACTTATTTTTTACACAGTTTTTCTCTAAAATCGCCTGTTATTTGCTGACAAGATCTGTCGGATGCAGGATACATACTTCCACCGGCGAATCCTGAATTATCTTTTTATTCCGGCATCAGGCCGCCGCCGGTTCCCCAGACAATATGAGTCGCCTGATCCATGTATTTTTCCAGCTCATATTTATCAATATATTCTTTCCAGGAACTCTCCACTATGCTATCTTTACATCCTTTTTTAAGAGCCGCTTTGCCAAGACCATAAAGTCCCGCAAATCCGGCGCAGGCAGAGGGTTCCAGCTTAAGTCCGGCAAGCTCCTCTACCTTCTTCTGATAGAGAAGCATCTTTTCGTCAGTCACGGTAAAGGCCCCTGACATAACCTCCTCCATCATCCTGCAGACAAATCCTGAGGGCCTGCCCACGGCCAGACCGTCGGCCACAGTGCGGCCTGATAAGCCGATATCCTGCACGCAGATCTTTTCATGCCGGCCGCTGACCATACCCAGCAGCATGCAGGGGGCCTCCACGGGCTCAGCAAAGAAGCAGTGGACATGCCGGCCGAACATCTGCTTAAAGCCAAATGTAATCCCGCCGGGTGCCCCGCCTACGCCGCATGGGAGATAGAGAAAGAGGGGATGATCCTGGTCGACAGGGATGCCCAGCTTGCGAAGCTGGACTGAGACCCGCATGGCTGCCGTGGAATAGCCAAAGAAGAGGTCCTCGGAATTCTCATCATCCACGAAAAAGCTTCGCTCATCCGCCTCGGACTCCCTGCGGCCCTGAGCTACTGCCTGACTGTAATCCCCATCATATTCTTTTATAATCACACCTTCGCTGCGCAGAAGGTCTTTCTTCCATTGTCTGGCATCGGAGGACATATGAACGATGGCCCGAAAGCCCAGCCTGGCGGCAGACCGGCCGATACTGATGCCCAGGTTGCCGGTGGACCCCACCTGTATCGTATATCCGCTGTAAAAATCTCTAAATCGGTCTGAATCAATGATCCCGTAATTGTCAGTAGGCTTCAGCATCCGGGCACTTTGAGCCAGGGACTCCGCAATCTTAAGAACCTCATGAATCCCTCCCCGGGCCTTGATGGACCCTGCGATGGGCAGACGGGCATCATCCTTCAGGAATACCCGTCCCCGGATACCCGCACCCTGGCTGTCCGTATTCACGCCCTGACTTTCATTATCCGCGCCCTGGCTGTTCATCCAGTCCTTCACGGCAGCTATTTCAATCAAAGGGGATTCGATGATTCCCTTCTTTTCCCTGGTTTCCGGAAAGGCACTGGCAATATAGGGGAGAAATCGCATAAAACGGTTCTGGGCTGCCTTCATGTAGACAAAACCATATCCGTTAATTGGATCTCTGGGCTGGACAGGCCGGAGCTTTGGATTGATCCACAAGGTTTCCTGCCTGCTTTCTAATTGTTCGAGTACTGTCATGGTCTCTGCTCCTGTCTTTTTTATGTTTAAAACAGATATTGATACTTTCTCATCTGCTCTAAGAGGATATTTTCCACCCGTTCATGAAGCTGTGCAGGGTAGCTGGCTTCTTCGGAAAAAAGCCGCTTCACATTCTTCTTATCAAAACGAAAGCGAAGATGATTCCCATACATTTTCTCTGAAATGTCCAGCTGTTCATCAAAGCTGTGGGAAAATGTCTTAGCCTGTGCAGAAGATATCATTTCATATACATCCCCGTCCACAGGATATTCCAGGATGGTATCGGACAGCAGGCCGGCCCCCTGGTCGAAAATCGGGCAATAACGAAACTGTCCTCTGCTATTCATGAGAACAGCGATGTTATGCATGTGTCTATCCTCATTAAGAAACAATGCATCTATCGTCATCAATTTGTTCATATAAATTCCAAACTCGGACAGGCCTGTCATCCTGACCACCTGATTCACAAGAAAATGTAATCTCTCCTCGGGGTCGTCTATACGAAAAACTGATTGATAGAAACTTACTCCATAATGCTGCATGAACAGTCTTTCCAGTGTAATGATCTGCCAGCCGGGGGCAAGAAAGTTCCGGCTTCTGCATCCGGTAAACCTTTGCTTTTTATAGAGAATCTCCTCCGTATCGTAGATAATGAATTCGGATTGATCCAGAGAAGAAAGCTGCAGCAGCCGCGAAATCATATATTCCGACAGTCCTTCATAGCCGGTATAATCTCCTTTGTACCAGATTCCATCCTTCTCCCACTTAAGCTGGTTCCCTTTGGAAGACTGTCTGTAAAAATCCTTCAATTGTTCATCATCTAATCGGATCATTATTCTCAACCCTTATCCAGAAATCATCCTCTGCCATCCTGCCTTCTGTCTTCTCCACAATCATCAGGGGATCATAAAAGGGGAGCTGCAGCTCCTTAAGTATGAGCTTCATCTTATCTCTGGACCGGGGAAAACATCTGGACTCCAGAAACGCTTCATACTGACGGTAGCTGGGCTGCTCCACCGGGCCGAATGCCCGAAACATCAGGTGGTCCTGATAGTTTTTGATTCGTATCCGCTGTCTGGCAGGATCAGCATCAATCAGAGTGCATACCTGATCTTTATACATATACCACATTCTTATGGGATATTCCTTCTCAGGGACAATTTTCTCCTCCAGCAGGTCCGGATTGCGGATCAGGATATCCGCCAGCAGGGCAACAGGCCCATGAATCTCCTTATCCGAGCTCTCCCATCGCTCCACGGTGGGAACAGATACATTGATCAGGTCTGCGAACTCCTTCTGAGTCAGACCGGTCTTCCGGCGAGCTTCTTTAATCCTATATGCAGTTGTATGATCTGGTTTTATATACATTTTATTCATAACACCATAATACCATTATTTTAATGGTAAGTAAAGTAATATATCCATTATTTTAATGGTCGACTTGTCGGACCGGAGTCGAGAAAGACGCCATTTGTCACCTCTTAAGTGAAATTTTTTATAGATTAAGTAATTTATGATGATATGGACCAGTTCTGTCCTTCCGTCTGCAGGCGGACCATCTCGGCAAATATACCTCCCTTTGCCAGAAGCTCGTCCGGCTTTCCCTGCTCACATGCGATGCCGTCTGAAAGGACAACCACCTTGTCGGCCCCTGCCACGGTACGCATGCGGTGGGCAATGACCATAACTGTCTTGTTACGGATCAGCCTGGACAAGGCAGACTGCAGAATCCGCGTGATTGCGCTTTCTTTCTTTTCTTTCATAGCTACCTCCTTATATTTTTCGGGCAATCGATTTGCTTTGACCGCTGTCGATGCCCGCATTCTGATTACTAACAAAAGAAAAAAGGCCCGAAGGCCTTATCATTTTCTTCCGACCAAAGCTGCGGAATGTCCCAGAGCCAGCATCTTTGCCCGGGAAAGGCTTCCGAAGATCTCTTCGGCCGTTTCAATCACCCGGACATCCTGATAGCCCTCTGCCTTCAGTTCATTAACCAGGGCTTCCATATCGCCGTACATTCCCGGCTTCATGTCATCATGGAGGGCAAAAACGCCGCCTTTTTTCAGAACCCGCAGGCTTTCTTTCAGAAGGACCTGCTTATCTGGAGCATTGGTGATGTTGTGATAGACATAATTGCTGATTACCGCGTCAAAGGTCTCATCCGGGAAATCAAGATGGTTGGCATCTCCCCTCTGGAAGCTGCACCTGTCTCCCACCCCCACTGACCTGGCGTTCTTATAGCATAGTT
>JAFUDC010000026.1 GCA_017459345.1 Eubacterium sp. | reverse complement strand
TATGAAGGGCGATGCTATCTGGGCATCGACGCCGGCTCCACCACCATCAAGCTGGCTTTGGTGGGCGAGAATGGATCCCTGCTCTACCGCTTCTATGATAACAACAACGGCAGTCCCCTTAAGACGACCATCCGGTCCATCCGGGAGCTCAAGGACTTGCTGCCCGAGAAGGCTGTGATCGCCGGAACCTGCTCCACCGGTTACGGGGAAGCCCTCATAAAGTCTGCCCTCAACCTGGACCACGGTGAGGTGGAGACCATGGCCCACTATTATGCGGCGGCCTTCTTTGAGCCGGATGTGGACTGCATACTGGATATCGGCGGCCAGGATATGAAATGTATCAAAATCCGCAACAACGCAGTGGATAATGTCCTCTTAAATGAGGCCTGCTCCTCCGGCTGCGGTTCATTTATCGAGACATTTGCCAAGTCCCTAAACTATAAGGTGGCTGACTTTGCCAGGGTTGCCCTCTTTGCACCCTCTCCCATTGACTTAGGATCCCGCTGCACCGTATTTATGAATTCCAAGGTGAAGCAGGCTCAGAAGGAAGGGGCCAGCGTGGGGGATATCTCCGCGGGACTTGCCTACTCTGTCATCCGCAATGCCATCCTCAAAGTAATCAAGCTGACAGACCCCAAACAGCTGGGGCAGAAAATCGTGGTCCAGGGGGGAACATTCTATAACGATGCGGTCCTCAGGGCATTTGAGCGGATTTCCGGCTGCCATGCTGTCCGTCCGGACATTGCCGGCATCATGGGTGCCTTCGGAGCAGCCCTGATCGCCAGAGAGCGGGATGAGGAGGGTAAGGTCAGCTCCATGCTTCCCATGGATGAGATCCTGACCTTGAAGTACGACACGGAGATGAGCCGCTGCCAGGGCTGCAATAATCATTGTATCCTGACCATCAACGACTTTGGTAATGGCAGAAAGTTCATCTCCGGCAACCGCTGTGAGCGGGGTCTGGGTCTGGAGAAAAAGAGCGATCAGATTCCCAATCTTTATGATTTTAAATACAAGAGGATCTTCGGTTATAAGTCTCTGCCGGCTGCCGAAGCCCCCCGGGGAGTGATCGGGATACCGAGAGTGCTGAATATATATGAGAATTACCCCTTCTGGCATACATTTTTTACCAGACTGGGCTTCAGGGTGATGATCTCTCCCAGGTCTTCCAGGAAGATCTATGAGCTGGGTATCGAGTCCATCCCCAGCGAGTCTGAGTGCTACCCGGCAAAGATTGCCCACGGACATGTGATGTGGCTCTTAAAGAAGGGGATCAATACCATCTTCTACCCCTGCATCCCATATGAGATCAATGAGACGGAAGGGTCCAACAACCACTATAACTGCCCTATCGTGACCTCTTATGCAGAGAATATCAAGAACAACATGGAGGAGCTCAGGGATCCTGCCATCCGCTTTATGGCTCCCTTCCTGGCCCTGGATAATCCGGAAGCCCTTAAGGACAGGCTCTTTGAGGAGCTGAACGTTTACTATGAGGTGAGCCGGGAGGAAATCGCCGAAGCTGTCGATGCTGCCTACGCGGAGGCAGAGCAGGTCCGGGCCGATATCCGGAGCAAGGGGGAGGAAACCCTTACCTGGCTGGCAGAGACCGGCAACATGGGGATCGTCCTCTGCGGACGTCCCTACCATGTGGACCCGGAGATCAACCACGGCATCCCGGAGCTGATCACCTCCTACGGCATCGCCGTCTTAAGCGAGGATTCCATCAGCCACCTGGGCCATGTGGAACGGCCCCTGATAGTATCTGACCAGTGGATGTACCATTCCCGTCTCTACGGGGCTGCCAACTATGCCAAGAAGAATCCCCAGCTGGAGGTTATCCAGCTCAACTCCTTCGGCTGCGGACTCGATGCGGTGACCACCGATGCGGTTAATGACATTTTATCCAGATCAGGACGAATCTATACGGTATTAAAGATTGATGAAGTAAATAATCTGGGTGCCGCCAGGATCCGGATCCGGTCCCTGATCGCTGCGGTGAAGATCCGAAACCGGAGACATATCCGGCCCCACATCGTGCCGTCTAATATCGAAAAAGTTGAATTTACCAAGGAGATGAAGAAGGATTATACCATTCTGGTTCCCCAGATGTCACCCATCCACTTCAATCTCCTGACCCCGGTTTTCCGCCAGAGCGGCTATAATGTGGAGATCCTGCCCCAGATGGGCCGGACAGCCGTGGATGCCGGGCTTAAGTTTGTGAACAACGATGCCTGCTATCCCTCCCTGATCGTGGTGGGACAGATCATGACTGCCCTGACATCGGGCAAATATGACCTTGATAAAACCGCAGTCATCATCACCCAGACCGGTGGAGGCTGCCGTGCCACCAACTACATCGGCTTTATCCGGCGGGCCTTAAGCAAGAACGGCATGGGCCACATCCCTGTCATCAGCTTAAGTGTCCAGGGAATCGAGAAGAATGAAGGCTTCAAGATTACGGTTCCTTTGGTAATCCGCCTTCTCCAGGCTATCGTTTACGGAGACCTCTTTATGCGGATGGTTTACCGGGTACGTCCATATGAGAAGGTGAAGGGGTCCACCAACCACCTGCATAAGGTCTGGGAGAAGCGCTGTATCAAGTCACTGGAAAAGGCAAGATACGGAGAGTTTAAGAGAAATGTCCGCCAGATGATCCGGGATTTCGACCGGCTGCCCATCACCGATGAGGTTAAACCCAGAGTCGGCATCGTCGGGGAGATCCTGGTCAAGTTCCTGCCGGATGCCAACAACCACCTGGTAGAACTCCTGGAATCCGAGGGAGCGGAGGCTGTCATGCCTGACCTCCTGGACTTCCTCTTCTACAGCTTTTACAACGCCAACTTTAAGTCGGAGTATCTGGGCAAGCCTACCCTGACCGCAAGACTTTGCAACGCGGGAATACAGGCCATCGAGCTCTATCGGGGCTTCCTTAGAAAGGAACTGGAGAAGAGCAGCCGCTTTGACCCGCCGCCCCACATCAAGACCCTGGCTGAGTATGCCTCTCCCATCGTCTCTCTGGGGAACCAGACCGGCGAGGGCTGGTTCCTGACCGGCGAGATGGTGGAGCTGATTGAAGGAGGCGCCCAGAACATCGTCTGCACCCAGCCCTTCGCCTGCCTGCCAAACCACGTGGTAGGCAAGGGGGTAATCAAGGAGCTGAGGCGCAAGTATCCCCAGTCCAACATCGTGGCCATCGACTACGATCCCGGCGCCAGCGAGGTAAACCAGATTAACCGGATCAAGCTGATGCTGGCGACAGCACAGAAGAATTTAACTGTTAAATGAATAAGAGACGAAACGAAAAGGGCCGATATGGCCCTTTTCGTTCGTCTCTTAGTGATTTATATAATTATTTTATCTCCAACCTTTCCAGCACGTCCTTCACGGTCCGCACAGGCTGGATCTCAAGCTTCTCCTTTATCTCATCAGCCACATCCTTGAGGTCTTCCTTATTATCGATCGGAATGAATACCTTCTTCACTCCTGCCCGCTCTGCGGCCATGAGCTTTTCAGGCAGGCCGCCGATGGGATTGACATTGCCCTGGAGGGATACCTCGCCGGTCATGCCCACGGCCGGACTTACCGGGATACCGGTTACCAGGGAGGACAGGGCGGTGGTCAGGGTGATGCCGGCAGATGGGCCGTCCTTGGGTGTGGCTCCGTCCGGCACATGGATGTGGAGATCGTTCTTCTCAAACAGGTCTGCCTTGTCCGGGTAGAGGGATTTGACCAGGCTGACTGCGATCTGGGCGGATTCCTTCATGACATCGCCCAGCTGTCCGGTGATGATGATCTTCCCCTTGCCCTTAGTGAGCATGGTCTCGATATAGAGGATCTCACCGCCCACCTGGGTCCAGGCAAGGCCGGTTACGATGCCGGGGGCTGCGGATTCCTTCACGGATTTCTGCCTGATGGGACTCATGTCCAGATAATCCCTCAGGTTCTCCGTGGTGACCGTCACAGGGCTTTCTTCCCCTTTGACCAGCTTCACGGCGGCACTCCGGCAGATGGTATCCATCCGCTTCTTAAGGCCCCGGACTCCGGCTTCCCTGGTGTACTCGGAGATCACATGGGTTACCACATCATCAGCCATGCTCAGCTCCTCTTCCTTGATACCGACTGCCTTCTTGGCCTTGGGCAGAAGGTGGCGGACAGCAATCTCCTGCTTCTCAATTGGGGTATATCCCTGAAAATGTATCACTTCCATACGGTTAAGCAGGGGCTCCGGGATGGTGTCTAAGGAGTTTGCCGTACAGATGAACATTACATCTGACAGGTCAAAGGGTACGTTCAGATAATGGTCAGTAAATGTATGGTTCTGCTCGGGATCCAGCACCTCGAGCAGGGCGCTTGCGGGATCTCCGTTATAGGACATGGAGAGCTTATCGACCTCATCCAGGACCATGACCGGATTGGAAACGCCGCTTTTCTGGATGCCGTCAATAATCCTGCCTGGCATGGACCCAATGTAGGTCCTTCTGTGGCCCCGGATATCAGCCTCATCCCGGACACCGCCCAGGCTGACCCGGACATACTCTCTGCCCAGAGCCTTGGCTATACTTTGCCCAATGGAGGTCTTGCCGGTGCCGGGTGCGCCCACAAAGAGAATGATGGAACCGGACTGCTGGCCTTTTAAGTTCATCACGGCAATCTGCTCAAGGATCCTTCTCTTTACCTTCTTCAAGCCGAAGTGATCCTGCTCCAGGATCTCCTCCGCCTCATCCAGATTGATATTCTTGGCCGGTTCCTTCTCCCAGGGCAGGGAGGTGAGAAAATCCAGATAGTCCATGAGCATGCCGGATTCAGCACTGTTCTGCCCTTCGGATTTCAGTCGGTTTAAGAGCTTCTCCGCCTCCTTCCTGGCGGTATCATTCATGGGGGTCTCCTGGATCTTGATCTCCAGCTTTCTTAAGTCTGTCAGGTTCTCCGGATGCATATCATCCAGTTCCTTCTGCAGGTACTCGATCTGCTTCTTAATTGCCGCCTCACGGTAGAGCTTCTGATGGTCTTCCTGCTGGGCTGTCTGGGCCTGAGCCTGCACCTTGAAGAGCTCCAGGTTCTCATAGATCATGGCCTCCATCTGCTCAAAGCGCTTCACCTTGTCATCCTCTGCCAGCAAGGCATACTTCTCCTGGTTGCTGTTGCTCATCCAGGGGGACATGGCTGCAGCGATCTGTCCCATGTTATCCCAGGCGGCGATATATACCCGCATCATCTGACCCCACTGATAATTCTGACCGAACTCCAGAAGTTCTTCCTTGACCGCTCTGATCCGGTCCTCAGTCATCTCCGGTACCAGTTCACCGGACTCGGGACGGCGGGACATGGTCAGCTCCACTGTCTTATCCCTGTAGACATAGATTTCATCCAGATTCACCCTCTGTCCCAGATGAACCACCAGGAAACCATGCTCACTGACCTCTGTAATATTGCCTGAGATGCCGATGGGGTAAAAGCTGTCATTCTCCATCTCCTTCCTGGTAATCTGCTTCTTTGCGATGATTACGGTAACCTTCTCATTCTCCTCCGGAATCTTTCCCGTCATCTTCTTGTAGGTATCAGTCTTGATGTATATATTGGAATCCGGAACTGTGATCATGTTATAAACCGGTAATACTGTCATATGTAACCTCCTTAACAGTTAAAACATCTGACGGGCTGGCAATCCTGTAATACCAGGAAGAAACCGGCTTCCCAGAATAATCGGCGCTCATTGTCAGCACTCTCATGAATCGAGTGCTAACACAGGCCTTTAAAAATTGGCTCCGGACACAAGTTCCATGAGCCTGCTTCTTGCCAAACCACGCCAAATGCGATACAATAGAACAAACCTTTACATTTGTCAAGGTCTGTTCTTAGTATACCACAGCCTTTACATTTGTCAAGTTTTTATTATTGAAAATATAATCAAAATCGCCTCAGCCTTCCTGGCGCCGGAGGCTTCAATCTTGATGGTTGTTTAAGAATAACAAAAGGAGCTAATCACCCATGTACTGCGGCAATAACAGAACAGCCTGTTCCTCCCAGAGACAGATTTCCGAGGCCATGCTCAGGCTGATGAGTCAGACAAGCTATAACAAGATATCCGTGAGTGCCCTCTGTAAAGAGGCAGGAATCTCCAGGCAGACCTTCTACTCCCTCTTTAATTCCATGGATAATGTCATCTTATATATCCTGAGGGAAGACTGCCATAAGCTCCCGCAGAAGGATATCCATGGCTCCTCCCTGGATATTCTCTGCGAAAGCTACAGCTCCTATATCTGTCATAATAATCAGTTCCTCAAGCTCCTGGTGGAGAACCATATCGAGTATCTCCTTTACAACAGCATCTACGACTCTTTTAACCGCTGCTGCTGTTGTCTTGGGGCTATTTCAGCCGAGGACCAGCAATATGCCGCACATTTTCTGGCGGGAGGCCTTACCGGCGTGGTCCGTCAGTACTGTCTCACCGAGCCGCCCCAGTCTGCGGAGGTTCTGGGCAGCCATCTGAAAAAGCTTTTCAGCGGGAAAATATTTGAATGAGGACCTTTCTGTGAGAATTCATCAGCTCTCGTCAGGGCCCCCTATGCAGCTTGCTGCCATCAAAAATGGTAGACGATGTTTCGTAGGAGTAAAGAGTGCCCCCTATTAAGCTTGCCGCCATACTACATTCTCATGGGAACTCCCCGATCCGACAGATAGTGCTTCAAATCCATGATCTCCAGCTCTTTAAAGTGGAAGAGGGAGGCAGCCAGGGCTGCATCGGCCTTCCCTTCGAGAAAGGCATCATAGAAGTGTTCCCTGGTTCCTGCGCCCCCTGAGGCGATCACCGGGATTCCCACATTCTCCGCGATGGTTCTGGTAAGCTCCAGGTCATAGCCTGCTTTAGTCCCATCACAGTCCATGCTGGTCAGCAGGATCTCGCCGGCTCCCAGCTTTTCTGCACGGATTGCCCACTCCACGGCGTCAATGCCCATATCCACTCTTCCGCCATTCTTGAATATATTCCAGCCGCCGTTCTCTCTTCGCTTTGCATCGATGGCCACCACCACACACTGGCTGCCGAACTTGTCCGCTGCCTCGCTGATCAGTTCAGGCCGCATGATGGCCGCAGAATTCACCGAGACTTTGTCAGCACCTTCTCTTAGTATTGCCTTAAAATCGTCCACAGTGCGGATACCCCCGCCGACGGTAAAGGGGATAAAGACCTTCTCCGCCACCTTTCTTACCATATCCACCACGGTATTCCTGGCATCAGAGGATGCGGTGATATCCAGAAAAACCACCTCATCTGCCCCGGCCTGATCGTAAGCCGCCGCAATCTCAACAGGGTCTCCGGCATCCCG
>JAFUDC010000181.1 GCA_017459345.1 Eubacterium sp. | reverse complement strand
TGGGCGCCGGTATGGTTGAGGTCCTCCCGCTTCAGGTAAATCTTTGTTCCATATTTTTTTGAAAGCTGCTCAGCATAGTAAAGGGGGGTCTCCCTCCCTACATACTCTTTGAGATAATAGTTATATTCCTCCATAAAGGCCGGGTCGGCGATGGCCTCCCGGTAGGCACTTTCCAGTTCCTTTAAGGTATTCATCAGAGATTCGGCGACGTACTGTCCGCCGTACTGACCATATGCTTTATTCTTCATTATGCACCATCCTTATTATATTCTTTATTTTTTCAGGGTCCTTGCCATGATGAATCCCGTCATCCCACTCCACCGCAGAGCTCACATCAATCCCGTCAGGGCGGGTACAGTCAATGGCCTCCCTTACATTTTTTTCGTTGATTCCGCCGGCAAGGAACCAGAGCTTGTCATCCCGGTCGATCCTCTTAAGCAGGTTCCAGTCAAATGTCTTCCCGCTGCCGGGGCTTTTGGAGTCAAAAACATAGCCTGCGATCTTCTCAAGCTGCCTGATCCTGTCATACTCATCAAGGTCTGACACGTTAAAGGCCCTGAAAATGGGAATAGATGCCATGTCATAGACCTCATCCGTCAGGACTCCGTGGACCTGTATCATATCAAAGCCCAGGTCTTCGATTGTTTTTACCTGGTCAGGAGTGGGAGACACGGTAACTGCCACGGACAGGATATGGGGAGACAGCCTGTCAAGCAGATCTTTCGCTCTTTCCGGGGAAATGTATCTCTTACTTTTGGGGAAATACATGACACAGCCGATAAGGTCCGGCATATACAGGTTGGCGTACCCCATATCATCCGGGGTCGTCATCCCGCAGATTTTGATCAGGGTTTTGCCGGATTCACTCTTTTTGCAGAGAGAACCTATCTTACTACTTATATTCATAATTTTTATCATTCACAATTTATTTATAATAATTATGTATCTGTTCTACTTACTTTCATAAGAACAGTGTGACGTAGGAACATTTTCGAGCCTTGACTTAAGTTTCGCAATTAACAAATCATGAATTATAGATCCCCTTCCACTCTCCGGCCAGCTCCCGGGGGTGATCTGACAACATAAATGCACCTCCGATCAGGAGAGCATCCACCTGACATTCCTTCAGAAAGTGGATATGGTCACTGTGGGTCACGCCGCTCTCGGATACAAATACCGTCCCCTCCGGCACCATGGGGCGTAGTCTTCTGGTGGTCTCCAACGAGATGGAGAAGTCCTTCAGGTTCCGGTTGTTGACCCCTACAATTTTCGGGTTAATGGCCAGAGCCCTCTCCATCTCCTCCTCATCGTGGGTCTCCAGGAGCACATCCATGCCCAGGGAATAAGCCAGATCGTAGTATTCTCTTAACTGGTCATCGTCAAGGATAGCCGCAATCAGGAGAATGCAGTCAGCCCCGATCACCTTGGCCTCGTAGATCTGATAAGGATCAATGATGAAATCCTTGCGGATCATGGGAAGGGGTGTGATCCTACGGATCCGCTTGAAATAATCGACACTTCCCTTGAAATGGTCTGTCTCCGTCAGGCAGGAGATGGCGTCCACGCTTTCATTATACTCATCAATCCGGTCGGTGAGATTCATGGTCATTGCAATGGACCCCATGCTGGGGGAGGCTTTCTTGAACTCCCCGATGATGGAAAGGCCATCCCTGGCCAGGGCATCATGGAAGGATATACATTTCCTCTCTGAGGACAGGGCCAGAGATTTCATCCTGTCCTCCGAAATAATTCCTTTCTTTATGGGAAGACGCTTCTTCTTATCTTCCACTATTACATCCAATATCATAAATATAACCCCCTTAAATACGTTCTAATAATTCAGAAAATTCTCAATCATCTTCTTTCCATGCTCGGTGTAGATGGATTCCGGGTGGAACTGAATACCGATCACCGGATAATCCCTGTGCTGCATGGCCATGATCTCCCCGTCCCCTGTCCGGGCAAGGATCCGGAAGTCTCCGGATAAGCTGGCTTCCTCCACTGCCAGGGAATGATATCTGGCCACCTTGATGGGACTGGGTATCCCCTGAAAGATTCCCTGCCCATCATGTTCTATCTCAGACTGCTTGCCATGCATCAGCTCCTTGGCATGAACAATCCTGGCGCCAAAGGCGGCACCAATGCTTTGATGACCCAGGCAAATGCCCAGGATGGGAACCTTATCATAGAATTCCCTGACCAGGTCCATGCAGATTCCTGCCTCGTAGGGACTCTTCGGTCCCGGGGACAGGACAATCCGGTCGGGAGCCAGAGTGTGGATTTCTTCTATGCTGATTTTATCATTGCGCACCACCTTGATATCCGGCTCGAAAATGCCCATGTACTGGTAAAGATTATAGGTAAAGGAATCATAATTATCAATCAGAAGTATCATATGTTTTCCTCCTCTACTAACACTCTTGCAAGGGCCCTGACCTTGTTCTGACACTCTTTGTACTCTGATTCCGGATCACTGTCCGCTACGATTCCGGCTCCTGCCTGCAGGTATACCTTATTACCCTTCTTGATCATGGTGCGGATGGTGATGCAGAAATCCATGTTTCCATTAAAATCGATATATCCGATGGCTCCCCCGTAGAGTCCTCTGCGAACCTCCTCCAGCTCATCGATGATCTCCATGGCCCTCACCTTGGGCGCCCCACTTAAGGTCCCTGCAGGAAGGAAGGAGTAGATCAGGTCAATGGGCTGGTATTCTTCTTTCTTGCGGCCTTCCACATAGCTTACCAGGTGCATCACGTGAGAGTATCTCTGGATATGCATGAAGTCCTGTACCTTGACGGAGCCGAATTCTGCGATCCGCCCCATATCATTTCTTGCCAGATCAACCAGCATGACATGCTCTGCCTTCTCCTTGGGATCTGCCAGGAGACTGGCGGCAAAGGCGGCATCCTCCGCCTCATTCTTACCCCTGGGCCTGGTTCCGGCAATGGGACAGGTTCTCACCAGCTTATCCCGGTGCTTGGCCAGCATCTCCGGAGAGCTGCCTATGATTTCAAAGTCTTCAAACTTAAAATAATACATATAGGGGGATGGATTGATCTTGCGAAGCTTCTTATAGAGGGAAAAACCATCCTGGCTGGTTTCCACCGTCCATCTCTGGGAGAGGACGGTCTGGAAGACATGGCCTTCCACGATGTATTCCTTGATCTTCTCTACCTTCCTGCAGTAATCCTCCTTACTGTCGGATTCCTTTATGATTCTTGACCGGACCTTTTCATCATCAGGTAGTTGAGACGATTCCGATTGAATCCTGGGAAGATTCCTTTCGGTCCGGCCATTGCCCAGAGCCTCATCCAGCATCTCGATAAGCCGCCGGTCAGCCCGGATCCGGCCCTCCTCATTATCCTCCTCAATGACCACAGCTGTCATGGTTTCCGCCACATGATCTAAGGACAGGAACTCCGTCACCAGCATGAGCTGGATGGTATCGATGCCGATCTCATCCGGGTTCTCATCCGGCAGGTCCTCCTGGTACCTCACGAAATCGTATCCCAGGGCTCCCACCAGGCCTCCGGAGAAGGCCAGGGGACTTCCCTCGTGACGAATCTCAAAATCATTGTAATATCCCTTCAGCAATTCCAGGGGATTGCCGGATAAATTAAGATGGGATCCATCCTTCCTGAGGATCAGAAGACTGTCATCCCTAGTCCGGATGATTTCCTCGGGATCCTTCCCCATAAATACATAGCGGTCATAATTCTTGTCATAGCTCTCCAGAAGAAAGCCGGTCCCTGTCCCCACAAAGTTCTCGTAGATTTCTACCGCCGTCTCCTGAATGATGCTGACGGTTTTACTGTAAGCTCTTCGGATACGCTTCATATTATCCCCCCTTTTTTGCGGACTAAAAAAACCCCTGACTATAAATAATAGCCAGGGGCGAAATATCCGCGGTGCCACCCTGATTGAATCCTGATACTGATTATCCTGTTAATCTGATTGTCAGATATAATCAGAGCAGTATAAACAGTACCCGAAACATCTCATCTCTGATACGGACTATATGTCGATATCATACCCCTGTAACGCGAGGACGCGGCTCAGGCTAGCACCTTATAGAAAGTTCCGTAATCGTCTCAACGAAACAGGCCTTCCAAGGCTTCACCCGGCATCTCCCAAATCCATTCCTCTCCCGCATCTATATCGGCTCTCACCTGCCCGACTCTCTGTTATGTCTGCCTGTGGAAAGTACTACTTTTGTTCATCGATGTTATATATGTGTATGTATAAATCCGCATCACATAAATATGCAGACCAAATGTAGCTAAAGTATAGCAACGAATTCGATTGCTGTCAACAGATTTTTTTCGGAAAATGTGTAAAAAACCAGGGCAGCAGGCTCTGGTAATCATCTCTCACGCAAATCGAAAAAACAGAATCGTAAAATTACAGGATGCGGTCCAGCCCCCGCATGATATACTCATTCCAGAAGCTCCACTGGTGGTCTCCCGGTCCCTCCTCGTAGAAGTAGTTAATTCCGCTTTCTTCCAAAAAGTCTGCGAACCGGTGGTTAAGATCAATGAGAAAATCGTCAGTCCCGCAAGCCAGATAGAGATCAGGAAGAGATTTCCTGTCTGAACATTCTTTCTGCCTGAGGATCAGATGCTCCAGGTTGATATCGGTATCTTCAGCCTTTTTCAGGTCTCCGAAAACCCTGAAATAATAGTCGTAATCAAAATCTTCATTAGCAAATCCCGGCTCTATCTCTTTTAACTGATACATGACCAGGCCGCTTGAAAGAGCGATGATTCCACTGAAGGTTTCAGGGTAGGTGAATCCCGCATGGATGGCTCCGTATCCTCCCATGGAGAAGCCGCCGATCAGGGTGTCTTCTCTCCTGTCAGATAAGCCAAACAGTTTACGGGTATAATCTACCAGCTCCTGACCGATAAAGGAACAGTTTTTGTTCCCTTTCCCGGGCCGGTCCAGGTACCAGCTGTTGCCGGTGGTGGGCATGATCACATTCAGGTTATACTGGTCGGCGATATGATGGGCATTCCCCCCGCCCCAGAGCCAGTCTGTATCTGTGCCGGTAAATCCATGAAGAAGATACAGGGTTTTTGCCGGCCGCCCGTAGTGGGGATTGCTCTCCTGGTCAGCTGCCTTTACATCATTGGGGAGTACGAAGGAAAAATCTGTGATTCTCTTAAGTGACTCTGATAAAAACTGCATTCTGCCTGTTGCCATATTATATTCACCTCTAAAAACGCCTGTTTTTTCTGTTTAATGTTTTCGGACACGAAATAAGTATATCATAAGTACACGTTGAAATTCTACTCATTATCCTGACTATGTTCAATAATTACAACTATTGTCCTGTTTTTTCAAAGTAATCTTTACTCTTTCGTGATATAATGCAATTAAGTATAAGTGTGCATTTTTTTATGCCTTCAGGGAAAGACAAAGCGGGGGAAGATGTCATGAAGAGAGTCGCTATCTATCATTATCAATATTATCGTGGAGCATGCAAGCTGTGTTACAGACATTTTATCTCAGAGATGATTGAATCTTATGAAAAGTGTCATGAGGTAGCCAAGGGCATCTATGGCGAGGACTGTGAATTCTTCCACTATACTGATTTTGGTCAGTATGACAGCTATGACACTGACAGACCAAGCTTTCACCGCATGATGGAGGCCATGGAGAAGGGCGAATTTGATGTGCTCATGTGCTACACCCTGAACACGATAACTGCCAACGAGAAGCTTCTGATCGCCCTCTATAAGAAGGTCAGGGCGAAGGGGATTGATTTTATCACTGCCGGCAAGGGGCTTGATACCATGAAGATCATGGATTATTATATTGAACAGAATAATCTCTAGAAGGAACTTAAGCACAGAGCTGCCAGCATATTGGCGGCTCTTTATTTTTTTACAAGATAATGAGTTGAAGTTCGCCCCGGAAAATGGTATCTTTAATACATCAAGTGATAAACGGGGGAATCATATGTATTACGATAAACAGTTATGGATCGCACAGTCTGATAAGAATCTTTATCTCCACCCTTCCATGGCCAACCGCCATGGTCTGATCGCGGGGGCTACCGGTACCGGCAAGACCATCACCTTAAAGGTGCTGGCAGAATCATTCTCCGATATGGGGGTTCCGGTTTTTCTATCTGATGTCAAGGGTGACCTGTCTGGAATGTGCCAGCCGGGTATTGATACCGAGGATATGCAGAAGCGGATTACAAAGTTTGGCATCGAAGACTTTGAATATAAATCCTATCCCAGCCGTTTCTGGGATATCGGCGGGGAGAACGGGCATCCCATCCGGGTGACTATTGCCGATATGGGTGCTGCCCTTCTTTCCAAGCTGCTGGGTCTTACCGATGTGCAGACCGGCGTCCTGAATGTGGTTTTTAAGATTGCGGCTGACCATGACCTGCTGCTTGTAGATCTGAAGGACCTGGCTGCCATGCTCCAGTTCGTGGGCAATAACCGGGCGGAGTTCACCTTGACCTACGGCAATGTATCTGCTGCTTCCATCGGAGCTATCCAGAGGGCTCTCCTGGCCTTCGAGAATGAGGGCGGTGAGGTATTTTTCGGTGAGCCGGCCCTGGATATTCGGGATTGGATACGAACAGATGTGGATGGCCGGGGCTATATTAATATTCTCGACAGCACCAGCCTGATCCAGCAGCCAACGATCTATTCAACATTTTTATTATGGATGCTGACGGAACTCTTTGAGAAGCTGCCGGAAGTGGGAGATGTGGAAAAGCCCCGGATGGTCTTCTTCTT
Organism: Eubacterium sp.; assembly: GCA_017459345.1. Lineage (GTDB taxonomy): Bacteria > Bacillota > Clostridia > Lachnospirales > Lachnospiraceae > Anaerobutyricum. The sequence continues at coordinate 60,678 of JAFUDC010000181.1, read as the reverse complement.
TGATGAGGCCCACCTGCTCTTCTCTGATCTTTCCAAGTCTCTCCTGCAGAAGATTGTTCAGGTAGTAAAACTCATCCGGTCCAAGGGTGTGGGCGTGTACTTTATCAGCCAGAGTCCCTCTGACATTCCGGATGAAGTCCTGGCCCAGCTGTCCAACCGGATCCAGCATGCCCTGCGGGCCTACACTCCGGCTGAACAGAAGGCAGTCAAGGTTGCCGCATCCACCTTCCGCCAGAATCCGGATTTTGATACTCAGGAGGCCATTATGGAGCTGGGCGTGGGCAAAGCCCTGGTCAGCTTCCTTGATGAGAAGGGTGTTCCCTCCATGGTGGAGCGGTCTGCCATCCTTCCGCCCCAAAGCAGGATGGGCCAGGGTGACCCGGATGTAATCCGGTCCATTATAGCAGCTGATGAATTTGAATTGAAGTACAGGGAAACTGTGGATCGTGTCTCTGCCTACGAGATTATCACCGAAGCGGCAGAGGAACTGGAAAAGCAGCGGATTGCCGAGGAAGAGGAGGAAATCCGCCGCAAGGAAGAGGAAGCTGCCGAGAAACAGCGTCTCAAGGAGGAAGCCGCCCGTCAGAAGGAACTGGAGCGCCTGGAAAAGCAGGCACAAAAAGAAAGGGAGGCTGCCGAGAAGCGCCGGGAGCGGGAATACCAGGCTGCCCTTAAGGCCGCCGAGAGACAGGCTATCGCCGAGCAGAAGGCCAAGGAGAAGCGGGACGCGGAGCGACGCAAGCTGGTGGAGAAGACGGCTTCCACTCTGCTGAAATCCGTGCTGGGATCCAAGAAAAAGAAAAGAAGATAAGACCAGTTGACGAATGGGGGGGTCCAAATTCAATTTGGACCCCCTGTTTTTGTCTCAGGCTCCCTGCGGATGCGCTTTCAGCCAGATAATGATATCGGTGCTCTCATAGAGAGGCTTGCCGTCGATAAAGAGGCAGGGAACCTGCTCCTTACCGCCGACAGTCCTGAGATACATCCTGTCTGCTTCACTCTTATGGATGTCATGCATCTCGATATCTGTTCTGCCACTCTCCTGGATTGCGTTGATCACCTTCCGGCAGAATGGACACGTTTCAAACATGTAGAGTTTTAACTTCATCTTGTCTTACCTCCCAAAATAAGCTTTGCTTTATCAGTTACATTGTACCCTTGTCCTCTTCCTGATTATATCACAAATAAACCCCGCACGAAAGATAAACCATTTATCTTTCGTGCGGGGTTTTTGTCAATTAATCAAACTGTACAATTGATTATTTAATGATGCATTATGATCTACAGTCTTATGAACGATCTCTCTCATCTGCGGCCATGTCTCCATGTAGCGCTCCAGATAGAACTGATACTTCTCATGGTTAACCATGTTCGGTGTAAATGTCTTGTCAACACGTACAAGGGCTTCTGCTGCTTCTGAGAAGTCTTTGAATAAGCCGGCACCAACTGCTGCGATGATGGCATCACCCAGGCAGCCTGCGCTCTGGTTCTCAACGGTTGTGTACATGGGAACACCGATGATATCACAGTGCATCTGCATCCAGAAATCAGAAGTACAGATTCCGCCTGCTGCGTAAATCTCTTTTACCTGATAGCCTGCATCGTTCATGGACTTGATACAGTGAGCAGCACCAAATGCAACACCTTCATAAACCGCTCTGGCGATATGAGCTGTGGTGGTTCCGATGGAAAGTCCCCAGAAAATTCCACGAGCCTTGGAATCGGCATAAGGAGCACGGTTGCCCTGGAAATCAGAATTCATAACAACACCTTCGCATCCGATCGGGATAGCGGAAGCCTTCTCTGTGATCAGGTCATAGATGTTCATCTCTCGCTCTGTAGCTTCCTGCAGCCAGGAACCCGGAAGGAGGTTGTTCCTGAACCAGGTAAGGATGGCACCGGAGGATGTCTGTCCACCTTCAAGAAGGCTGGTGCCTTCATACATACAGTTAGGATATGTACCGTTAACACCATCCTCATGGAAGTCTGTCTCGGAAAGACCTAAGAGACAGGAGGACGTTCCGCCGATCAGGGTCATACCGTTTGGATTCACGCCGCCAACACCAAACATGCAGGCATTGCAGTCAGCTGTACCTTCCACAACGATGGTCTTCTCGGAAAGGCCGAATGCCTTGGAAGCCTCAGGGCTGACCGGTCCGATTACAGCGCCTACAGGAAGGATTTCTTCCGGAACCTTGTCAAGGAAGTCGCCGATGCCAACTGCCTCTAAGAGATCCTTTGGATATCCGCCGTTTCTGTCATCATAGTTCCAGCGGAATGCAGCGATGGACTTACTAACAGTCAGCTTGCCGGTTAACTGCAGATTCAGCCAGTCCTCAAAATCAAAGATGGTCTTAGCCTTGTCCCATACTTCCGGCTGATTTCTCTTGGTCCACATCAGCTTGGGAATCATGGTATCGGCACGAAAGCTTGGTTTGTAGAATCTTGTTGCAGCGAACTTGTCACGGATGGTGTCGATCTCTGCTGCCTCGGCAGCTGCACGAACGTCCGGCCATAACATGGGCTTGCGAACGGATTCATTGTTCTCATCCAGGAAAACGATGGTGGATGTGGTTGCATCGCAGGTAACTGCCACGATGTCATCCGGATCTACGCCGGATTTCTTGATGGCGCCCGGGATAGCCTTCTTCAGAGCGGCATACCACTCTTTGTCGTCCTGCTCTGCCCATCCGTTCTGGGGATAAGTTGTCGGATACTCAGCGATGTCGTATGCCCTGTTCTGTCCTCTCAGATCGAAGATAGCAACACGAACGCTGCCGGTTCCACAGTCGATACCCATTAAATACTTCATCTTGTGACTCCTTTCTTGTGTTTGTATATGATTTTAAACAAAAGCTTTCACGGTTTCATACACACCCTTGCCGTCCAGGCCGTACTTCTCAATCAGCTTGACTGCCGGGCCGGACTCGCCGAATACATCGTTCACACCGATTCTCTTAACCGGAACCGGAGCCTTCTCGGACAGAACCTCTGCCACTGCCCCGCCTAAGCCGCCGATGATGGAGTGTTCTTCCACAGTCACTACCTTGCCGGTTTCCTTAGCTGCTGCAACGATCAGGTCCTCATCAATTGGCTTGATGGTATGAATGTTGATCACCTTGGCTTCAATGCCGTCTGCTGCCAGAAGGTCAGCTGCATCAAGAGCAGAGCTTACGCAAAGTCCTGTGGCGATGATGGCCACATCCTTGCCCTCTCTTAAGGTGACGCCCTTGCCGATCTCGAACTTGTAATCAGCATTATCGTTGATTACCGGAACAGCCAGACGGCCGAATCTTAAGTATACAGGACCTTCCATCTCATAGGCAGCCTTCACAGCGGCCTTTGCCTCGATATCGTCGGCCGGGTTGATGACGGTCATGCCGGGGATAGTCCGCATGAGGGCGATATCCTCGTTGCACTGATGGGTGGCACCGTCTTCTCCGACGGAGATACCGGCATGGGTTGCACCGATCTTTACATTCAGGTGAGGATAACCGATGGAGTTGCGCACCTGCTCATAGGCACGTCCTGCAGCGAACATGGCAAATGTGCTGGCAAAGGGCACAAGACCTGTAGTGGAAAGTCCGGCTGCAATGCCCATAAGGTTGGCCTCTGCGATACCGCAGTCATAGAATCTGTCCGGAAATGCCTTCTTGAAGGTGCCTGTCTTGGTCGCGCCTGCCAGGTCGGCATCTAAAACCACAACATTGTCATGCTCTTTTCCAAGCTCTACCAATGCGTTACCATAGCTTTCTCTTGTCGCAATCTTCTTTACTTCTGACATAATGCATCCTCCACTTTTTTAAGATCTGCCTTTGCAATCGCATACTCTTCGTCATTCGGTGCTTTTCCATGCCAGCCGGCCTGGTTCTCCATGAAGGAGACGCCCTTGCCCTTGACGGTCTTCATGATGATGGCTGTGGGCTGACCCTTCACTGTCTTTGCTTCCTTGAAGGCTGCATCGAGCTGGTCGAAATCATTGCCGTCGGCTACATTGATCACATGGAAATTAAAGGCTTCAAACTTCTTGTCGATGGGGTAGGGAGAGTTAACCTCTGCGATATCGCCATCAATCTGAAGTCCGTTGTTATCTACGATCACCAGGAGGTTGTCAAGCTTCTTGGCAGCAGCAAACATGGCTGCCTCCCATACCTGACCTTCCTGAATCTCCCCATCTCCCAGGAGAGTGTAAACTCTGAAGTCCTTGTTCTGATGCTTGGCACCGAGAGCCATACCCACGGCTGCGGAGATGCCCTGTCCCAGGGATCCGCTGCTCATATCGATACCCGGTGTATGTGCGATACATGGATGTCCCTGCAGGTGAGACCCGATCTGGCGAAGAGTCAGCAGGTCTTCCACCGGGAAATATCCCCTGTGGGCCAGCACGGAATAAAGACCCGGTGCCGTATGTCCCTTGGAGAGGACAAAGCGGTCACGGTCAGGATCCTTAGGGTTCCTGGGATCGATATTCATTTCCTCAAAGTAAAGATAGGTAAATACCTCTGTGGCAGATAAGGATCCGCCCGGATGTCCGGCCTTAGCTGCATGAACACCGTCGATGATACCATTTCTCACTTCATTCGCTTTTTTCTGAAGTTCTAATTTATTCATGATGCCTCCTGAATTAACATGACCGGATCATATAAAAGATCCGTCAGGGTAGTCCCTGTGTTACTCTGCTATCCTAATCTTTTATTACTCCCCAAACACAGCCTTATAATCTGCCTGGAACTTCTCGATACCTGCATCGGTAAGCGGATGCTTAGTCATGGTCTCAATTACCTTATATGGAACAGTGGCAATATCGGCACCTGCCAATGCACAGTCTGTTACATGAATCGGGTTCCGGACGCTGGCTGCGATAATCTGTGTATCGATGCCTGCGATATCAAAAATCTCAGCGATCTCACTGATCAGGTCCACGCCGCGGACATTGATATCATCCAGACGTCCCAGGAATGGAGAAACATAGGTTGCCCCTGCCCTTGCAGCAAGGAGAGCCTGGTTTGCATTAAAAATCAGGGTCACATTGGTCTTAATCCCTTCTGCTGTCAGTGCCTTGCAGGCCTTGAGGCCTTCTACTGTCATAGGGATCTTGACAACCATGTTGGGGTGGATGGCTGCAATCTCACGGCCCTCCCTGATCATGCCCTCTGCATCCGTTGTGGTAGCCTTGACCTCTCCGCTGATGGGTCCGTCAACGATGGAAGCAATCTCGGCGATAACCTCATTGAAGTCTCTGCCTTCCTTTGCGATCAGGGATGGATTGGTGGTAACTCCGCAGATCACGCCCATGTCATTAGCCTTTTTGATGTCCTCTACATTCGCTGTGTCAATAAAAAATCTCATCTGTAATCCTCCTCTTAAATATGTCAGTTAGTAAATATGAAATTATTCGTTCTCAAAGTCAACGATGCGCTGTACCTTATCCTTGGAACGGCTGTTGGGGTCATAGGTGCAGGATAAGTACTCTTTAACCATGCACTCTGCCAGCTTCTCGCCGATAACCTGAGCGCCCATGGTGATGATGTTGGCATTGTTGGAAAGAGCTGCTCTCTGAGCCTGATATACATCATGGATACAAGCTGCATAGGCACCCTTTACCTTGTTGGCAGCGATGGAAACGCCGATACCGGTTCCGCATACCACGATGCCGCGGTCATACTCGCCTGCTGCTACTGCTTCGGCACACTTGATTGCCACATTGGCGTAGATCGGGTCATCGCTGCCGAAATCTGCCACTTCGTGGCCGAGGCCTTTAACATACTCCATCAGGTGGAGCTTGAAATCTGTTGCGTTAGGGTCACATCCAAATACGATTTTCATGGTTATAATTCCTTTCTATTAGATAAATGATTTTAGAGGTCGATAGCTGTCAGTGTCTGCTTTATCAACATCAGTTTCTTTTGTCTGCTGCTATATCAGTCGTAGAGCTCGGCTGTAATCTTCTCGGCAATCTGTTCAAGGCGTCCGTTATCCTTTGCAAACTGCATAACGGAATAACGGGGGCGAACCTCATAGCCCTTCAGCAGACTCTGACGGAAAAGTTCTCTGCTGATACCAATCTGCTTGGGACTGTATGGTGCTCCGCCTTTCTGAAGAAGGGCTTCAATCTCCTCGTGGGGAGGACAAAGCTCCTTCACGCCTTCCGGAAGAATATCTTCCACTTCCTCAAAGAAGCGGGCGATGACCGGCGTGGCACAGCCAACCTGAATACCATGGTGGTTGGGGTTAAGTCCTCGCTCAACATAGTCCATCTCCCAGAAATGGGACAGCATGTGCTCTGCGCCTGATGCAGGACGGGACAGGTTCACCAGGGCCATGGCAACTCCGGTAAGGGTCAGACCTTCCAGCAGGTCTCCGAGAGCCTTGGGATCTCTTTCAGGGAGGCCCTCACAGCTGTCAAATGTCAGCTTCATGGCTCTGTTGGTCAGTTCTACGCAGGTGTCGCAGCGATAGTCGCCATTGGCCTTGACAGACAGATCCCAGTCGGCTATGGCTGTGATTTTTCCTACCATATCACCGAAACCAGCCTGAATCAGGTCGTCCGGTGCAGTCTTTAAGATATCGGTATCTCCTACCAGACCATAGGTCAGGTGAGCAACCGGTGAGTACTTATGTCCGTGGGAGAAAATCGGAGCGCCGTCTGCTACATATCCGTCCATGGACGGAGCAGTGGCAACGATGATGTAAGGAAGTCCCGTACGGGAGGTGACGAACTTCACGGAGTCATTGATCACGCCGGAGCCGACAGCGATCATGAGCTTGCAGTCCAGATCCTGCTCCTGAAGAATCCTTCCCAGTGTCTTCTCGTCCGGAATCAGGATATCATCACCGGTGTCAAAAAGAAGTGTCTTGATATTGAAACCATTCTCTGTCAGAAGCTCTACTGCCTTCTTCCCGGCAACCTTATAAGTGTTGTTATCAAAAACAACCAGAATCTTGCCATCCTTGAAAGGTTCAGCCATCTTAGGCAGGTCCTCAATGGCACCCTTGCGGATGGACATCTCGTGTACGCTGAAATTGTGATGACGTCCGCAGGAACAGTCAAACTCAGTCTGCGGCATCTCATTGACAGAAAGGTTCAGAATCTCATTCATGGCAAATACCCCCTTATGAAATGTGTCTTGATATCCGGTTATTATCGTACATAACAGATCAGTACCGGCCTGGATATCATATAATGTGTGAATGGAAATGTATGATAAATTGAAATGTTACTCTATAACTCAAGCAATGCCCGGGCGCACTCTTCATCCGTCACCAGATGGTTAATATAGCCTCCCCGGATTGCACCCAGTACAGCGGAAATCTTCTCGACTCCGCCGGCAATTCCGATGCAGCAGGGAACCCGGTAAAGATTGTGGATGTCCGCCCCGATCACGTTATTCTCGGAGCTGTATAAAGAAGTATCCCCTGTCTCATCAAAGAACTGCATGCAGATATCTCCTGCAACGCGGCGGGACTTCAGATCTTCTATCTCCTGCTCATCATAGTATCCGGTGGCCGTGATGGAGGAATACTCACTGGGATATCCGATGCCCAGCAGGGCGATATCCATATGTCTCATCAGGGTGACCGGCCTGGACAGGCTCTCCTCCTTCATCAGTTCATCCCGCATTTTCCGGCTGGAAACCCGGGCAGGAGCATGCAGGGGAACAAATGTCCCGTGGTAGGCTTCCGCCAGGGACTCGGCGATGCTGTTGGCGTGGAGAGGGGTCTGAAGCTGGCCCAGCCCTCCAATCAGAGGAACAAAGGTGACATCCTCTGCCTCCGGGTCCTGGATATAATTCACCATCTTGCGAAGGGTCCTCCCCATGGAAACCCCCACAACATGACCGGACCGGATCTTTCTTTCCACATACCTGCCGGCCATCCTGCCGATATGGTCCATAAGTTCATCCGTATCCTGGGAGGAATCCGAAATCAGGACTTCCTGCAGATGATAGCGGTCTTCAAGTCTGCGCTCCAAATCCCAGTACCTGACCTCGCCCAGATCCGAGATGGTGATCTTGACGATTCCCTGTTCCCGGGCCGAGGATAAGAGTCTGGAAACTGTCGGTCTGGACAGGCCTAATGTCTGGGCGATCTTCTGCTGGCTGATGCTCTGATTGTAATACAGATCGCATACCCGGATCATCAGGCGAACGTCATCTACTACTTTTTTCATGTAGTATCCTCCTCTATAACGCTAGTTAGTATCTCACTAACGTTGTCGGATGCCCGATCTTGTAGCTCTCCTGCTGCGCAATCTAGACAAGATCCGGCTCCTTTTGATTGTATTATAAAGGCTCATTGAATTGTTGTCAACACAAAAAAGCAAATTATTTTTACATTTTCTCAAAAAATGCTTATAAAACGAACTTAAAAACAGCTAAAACCTTTTCGTATTTTTACTTTTGTAAACATATGCGACTCATCACGGAATTGTATACAGTATTCATGCAGAATCAATGAAAAGCCGCCTTAAACAAGACGGCTAAAACATCAGGCACTGAACCGGCTCACCTGGGGGTGATCCCTCATAAAGTCCAGTGTCTCCTCATATTCAATTGGCGGATCCACCCGGACGGCAAGGCGGATTTCAATGGTCCCCTCAGAAGAGCTGCGGTGAATGGTAGAGTCCTCAATCACACATCGGCGCTGCTTGATAAAGTTATGGAAATCATCCAGCGTCTCCTTTTCGTCCTTCATCTTAATCTTAATCTCCTGCTCGGTGAGAGTATGTACGCCAAGGGAATGCTTATGCAGAAAATACTGCAGAAAGAGCAGAAGACCCGTGGCAAAGAAAGCAAGCCAGTAGAGACCTGCTCCGATGGTAAGACCAATGGATGCAGTGGCCCACATGCCCGCCGCGGTGGTCAGCCCCCGCACACTGGCCCTGCCCTGCTTAAAGATGATGCCTGCCCCCAGGAAGGAGATGCCGCTCACCACCTGGGCGGCAATACGGGCATTATCCGCCCCGCGGCTGCCATTGATATCCACCAGGTCGATAAATGCATATTTGGAGATGATCATAAACACGGCCGATGTAACGGCAATGATGCAGTGAGTCCGGATGCCGGCACCCTTATCCCGCATCTTCCTCTCGCTCCCAATCGCAGCACCCAGGAATGCCGCGATCACGATACGTAACAGAAATTCCAGATTATCATAAGCCGACAGATACACCTCAGGCAAAAATCTGCTTAAATTGCTCAACATATGATCTATCCTCCTGAACATAATTACTATCTTATAAACATATCTATGTCTTATCATAGCATACTTTACATAATATTTACATAGATAATATGACTTTTATCAGTAATAATGCAGATTCGCGCTGCCAGATGCAGAAAAAAGACCCGACGGATCTGAAAACCGCGGATCTTTACTTATCCATGTCAGGAATGAATTATTTATCCTTCCAAAAAGAAGGAGTCTCATTATACAATCTTATTCTCACAGGTTCTCTGTAAAATATTTCATGATGGCATCAGATGCAGCATCTTCATCCTCTCCACTGACGGAGACAGTAACCAGATCTCCCTGCCGCACACTCAATCCCACCAGGGAGAGAAGCTTTAACATATCACAGCTCCTGTCTCCCACTGAAATAAAAAAATCACTTTTAAATTTCCTTGCCTGGTTAATCAGGAGTCCCGCCGGACGGGGATGAATCCCTGCCGGGTCTTTAATTTCATAATTGAATTGTACCATTTCTTTATATCCTTTTTAATATATGTATTATATCAGTCCAAGCCGGGCAAATCCCCATGCCAGGCCATCCTCCTCCACGGAAGGACAGACCAGATCACTGATTGCCTTGAGGCTGGGGCTGCCGTTATCCATACACACACTGGTTCCCACAGTACGGATCATCTCCAGATCATTCATACTGTCGCCAAAGCCAATGGTTTCTGTTATGGGTACATCCAGGGCGTGGCAGATGGCAAGTATCCCCCGCCCCTTGTCAAAGGATCGATGAATAATTTCTCCGTTTCTGGCTCCGAAGGTATCCCCATCCTGGATACAGAAATTGAAATCATCCTCCAGCGCTTCCCTGGCCTTGTCAAGCTGCTTATCCTCCTTAAACATCATCAGGACCTTGTAGGCAGGACTGCCATCGTATTCCTGCATGGGACGCATGTCAAGATTATCCTTGAGAGCCCTTCGCCATCGTTCCAGCTCGCTGTTGCCGGAAGATACTCCTCCCAGGAAGTCCGTGAGATCATCGTCCACGTAGGCGGCATCCCTGGTCTCTACCGTACAGATGACGCCCTCCGCATGAAAGAGGTCCAACGCTGTCTCCGTCTCCTGCCTGGCCATGGGATGATCAAAGAGTACCTGATCCCCATACATGACATAGCCGCCGGCACTGGCCACCACCCCGTCGAAGCCATACTTCAGCAGAGGATACAGCATACCCATATTCCTTCCGGTGCACAAAAATACTTTATTGCCCTTTTCCTGTGCTCTGCGGATTGCAGTCAGTGCACTTTCCGGCGGCTCATTGGAACCGGGAACGGTCAGGGTGCCGTCTATATCAAGAAAGATAAGTTTTGTCATCTCCTCTGCCCTCTTTTTGCTGGTGTTTTTTTCTTTTCCGCCGCCGGCTTCATCTTTTTTGGCTCCTTCTGCTTCTTAGCTGCCCCTGCCGGTTCCACCTGCTTGATGATGACACTCTCTTCTTTCGGCTCATTAAAATCCGTGAGCAGCCATGCAAAGCTGTTGGCCGGAACGCCCACTGCCACAGCCGGGCGGATCCGTCCGGTTATCAGATCTGTATACTCTTCCGGCTCATTGATCCAGGCGGTCTCGTCCTCCTCACTGAAATTAAAGAGGGCGATCAGCTTCTCCCCTTTATAATAGCGGCCGATACCAAGAATATGATCATTGTAGGGCTCCACGATCCAGGTATCTGCATCGCTGTCAAAAACGGGGTGAGCAGCCCGGATCTGGCGAAGCTTTTCCAGAGCGCGATATATTCTTCCCTGGACAGAGCGGGCATCGGTTCTTTTTGCCACATCATCCCAGCTCAGATCTCCCCGGTGAAGATAGCGGCTGTCATCCCATCTTAAGGGGTTTTCATGGTAGCCGTAATCATTGAGCTGGCCGATTTCATCCCCGCTGTAGAGGACAGGAATGCCGGACTGGGTATAGAGGAATGCATGAAGCATGACATCCAATGTGATGCCCCTGTTCACCTTCTGGTCATTTCTCTCGTAAAGAGCCGCCTCCACCCCGCAGAGGGAAGCAGTGGTTCCGCAGAGTCTGGCATCTCCCAGCCGGGGATCATCATTATACAGTTCCCCTCTGGAATCCACGCCATAGATCTTTCCGGTAAAGTAATCGTTAAGAAACTTCTTATGGGGCACCTCCTCCATGCCGAACTGTCGGAGAAAGTCGTAATCAAGTCCCCAGCCGATATCGTCATGACAGCGGAGGTAATTGAGGAAGGTATACTCCTTTGGAAGGGCGAATACCGACTCCAGCTGATGGCGGAGCAGGCGGACATCCTTGGTTGCAACCGTATGCCAGGTACTGGCCATGGTGGTCACATTGTAAAGCATCTGACACTCCGGCTTGTCCACCGTGCCAAAGTAGGGAACCACCTTGGAAGGCTCCATCACCACCTCACCCAGAAGCAGAGTTCCGGGACAGACGATCTCAGCCGCCATATGCATGATCCGCACCAGAGTGTGTACCTGGGGAAGATTCCTGCAGTTGGTTCCCAGGGTCTTCCAGATATAAGGAACTGCATCCAGACGGATGACATCCACACCATGGTTGCACAGATAAAGCATATTGGCTGTCATATCGTTGAAAACCACCGGGTTTCTGTAATCCAGATCCCACTGATAGGGATAAAATGTAGTCATCACAACCTTGCCGGCTTCCTCACACCAGGTAAAATTACCCGGCGCAGTCTGGGGAAATACCTGGGGTACTGTCTTCTCGAATTCGTTGGGAATATCCCAGTTATCATAGAAGAAGTAACGGTCCTGGTACTCCTTGACCCCGGCCCGGGCTTTCCTTGCCCACTCGTGATCCTCGCTGGTATGATTCATGACGAAATCAAGGCAGACGCTCATCCCTCTCTCATGGCAGGCATCGGCCAGCTGGGCCAGGTCTTCCATGGTTCCAAGCTCCGGCTGAACCTTTCTGAAGTCTGAAACAGCGTAACCGCCGTCACTTCTGCCCTCAGGGCTTTCTAAAAGCGGCATCAGATGAACGTAATTGATGCCGGTATCCCGAAGATAATCCAGGTGTTCCATGACACCGGCAAGGTTGCCGGCAAAGGCATTGGTATACATGAGCATGCCCAGCATCTCATTATTCCGGAACCAGTCCGGAACTGCCTCTCTGGCTTCGTCCCATTCCCTTAAGATAGGCTTTCTCTGTGAATAATACTCATAAAGCATGGAAACAAAATAATCAAAGGCCTGCTCATCATTGCGGTAGAGTTCTGCATAAAGCCACTTTAATTCGTCATAATGTTTTGTCAGTCGTTCTTTAAACAGGGGTTCCCATGTTTTATCTTCAAACATCTTTACTCCTCCTTTATATCATCCTGCCCGGGATGCGATAAAGGACAGGACTTCCTTCTCCTCGGGCATCACACAGAGAGCGCCCTTCCTGGTTGTCACGATGGATGCGGCCGCATTGGCAAAGATAAGGAGCTCACAGAGTTTCTCCTCGTCAAAGCCATCCAGGCCATACTTTAATACATAGTGGAGGGAGCAGCCGCCGAAGGTGTCTCCGGCTCCCGTGGTCTCGATGGTATCCGGATTGATGAATCCATCCACAAAAACCTTAATATAGTCATCCGGTGAAGCATGACCTGTTCTCTTGTCTTTGGGCAGATAGTAGGCCTTGCTCCCGTCCCTGCCGTAGGTAGCAAGAATCAGAGGAATCTGATAGCTTCGTATCAGGTCATAGATTCCTTCCTCCAGGTCACTTTTTCCCGTCATAAACTCAATCTCATTATCAGAAATCTTTAAGACATCGCACTTTGTAAAACCGTAGGCAATCTTCTCCTTTGCCTTCTCCTCGCTGTCCCAGAGGGGCGGGCGGAGATTGGGGTCAAAGGACAGGATGCAGCCGGCCTCCCTGGCGATCTCGATGGCCCGGATGCTTGCCTGTTCCACGGTATCGTGGGTCATGGACAGGGTGCCGAAGTGGAAGATCTTAGCCTGGCGGATCAGGTCCTGATGGGCCTCCACATCCTGAGCCGTCAGCATCATATCTGCCCCCGGCTTACGGTAGAAGGAGAACTCCCGGTCCCCTCCTGGGAGAGTATGAACAAAGGCCAGTGTGGTATTGATCTCCGGATCCTGCACCAGGCCGCTTAAGTCAATACCCGTACTGCCGGCCCGCTCTTTAAGCATATCACCGAACATATCCTTGCCCACCTTGCCGATGAAAGCCGTCTTATCTCCCATCTTCTGGAGCATGGCCAGAAGATTGCAGGGTGCCCCGCCGGGATTGGCTTCAAAAAGGAGATTCCCCTGACCGCTGCTGCCATTCTCCGTAAAATCGATCAGAAGCTCACCCAATGCAGTTACATCATATACTCCCATAACTTATATCCTCCCTCTCTTAAATGTACTGTAATCATGACACTATTAGGAAATCCCCGGCATGTATTGCTGTCAGAGAACCTAAAATTGTTCCAAAAGATTATTATTTTATGATAGTTTTAAAGTAACATGTTGCATATGATATGTCAATCGTTAAACATACCAATATTAACCTGTTTTTTTATACATTTTCACTATCAGAAGTAATATTTGAGGCGCAATTCATATAGATTAAACAAAAGTTAAGGGATCCTGCACAGGCAGAATCCCTTGATATGTTAAGTTGTTTCCCTTATTACCAGTTCCACCGGAAAAATGGTCCTGCTGGGGGCGGGCTCCCCCTGCTCCATCCTCTGGATCAGGTTGATTGCCTGCTCTGCCATCTCCTCCACCGGCTGATGAACAGTGGTTAGAGGCGGACTGATCAGCTTGGCCACATCTGTGTCATCAAAGCCGACAATCTTAAGATCCTCCGGAATCCGGATTCCCCTCTTCAGACATACCTTGATCAGCTCTGCCGCCAGAATATCATCACTCACGAATATCCCGTCTGCTTCCGGATTCTCATCCAGAAACTGATTCAGCAGCTTATCTGCACTTTGCATGCGATAATCTTCAAAGGGTACATGGATCATCCGGGCTTCAACAGGATACCGGCTGCATCGGCTCATAAATCCATGACCCCTGTTTTCCGCGGGCATATTGTCATTCGTCACACCGCCGATATGCAATAGATGCCTGCAGCCCCGGTCGATCAGATGCTGGGCGGCCAGCTCTCCTCCCATCTCATTGTCACATTCGATGGCAGCGTCTCCCCCCTCCATCTTTCTCTCGATGGTAACCACGGGTATCGACAGGCCTTCAATTTTGGCAATGTCCAGATTGCCGTTGCACAGGATAATCCCCACCACCTGGTTGCGGCGGCACAGCTTTAAAAACTCGCTTTCCAGGGTCTCCTGTCCCTGGGAATTCAGAAGGATAATGCGGTAATCACTGTTGTAGGCAGCAATCTCCAGGCAGCTGATCAGCATAGCGAAATAGGGATGGGCAATCTGAGGTACGATCACACCAATCATATTCGACTTCTTTTTCTGCAGGGAGCGTGCCGTCTCATTGGGCTGATAGTTCAGCTTCTTCATGGCGGCATATACTTTATTTCTGGTTTCCTCGCTGATATAGCCCCGGTTATTCAGTACCCTGGAGACAGTACCGACGGCGATACCCGCTTCCCGCGCCACGTCTTTAATCGTTGCCATATATTCCTCTCCTGTTTATCCTACCTGTAGAACATCCTGGTTCCATCCTGATACCTGGGGTCGCATGTAATGTTGATCAGCAGACGGCGGAAGATATCCAGATCCACCGGTGAAAGCATCACAGAGCAATGGGCATCACAATTTTTAAGCAAAGGCAGACAATCAAGAGCCTTCCTGGCATTTTCATCTTCCGCCGCACTGACGGACAGGGCCACCAGCACCTCATCCATGTGCAGGCGGGGATTGCGGTTGCCCAGATACCGGGTCTTAAGATCCTGGACCGGCCGTATGACATCTTCTGCCAGCAGATATATCTCATCCGGCAGGCCGGCGAGTACTTTCAGGGCATTAAGCATCATGGCACTGACAGCCCCCAGAAGCTCCTGGTTCCTGCCGGTGATGATCTGTCCATCCGGAAGCTCTATTGCTGCTGCCGGTTCTCCTACCTCGGAGGCTCTGAGTCTGGCAGCCCTGGCTACCTTTCTGTCATCTTCCGTAAGATTTGCCTGCTTTAACAGTATCTTAAGCTTACTGATCTCGCTGGTCTTCTCGGCTCCCTTTTTCTGTTCAAACAGGGCCTTAAAATAACGGCGGAGGATTTCCTGCCTGGAGGCCTCCCTTACTGCCTCATCGTCAAAGATGCAGTTTCCTGCCATATTGACCCCCATATCGGTGGGGGACTGATAGGGGCAATCTCCGTATATTTCCTGGAAAATAGCTCTAAGTACCGGAAAAATCTCCACATCTCTGTTATAGTTTACCGTGACCTCCCCATAGGCATCCATGTGGAAGGGGTCAATCATATTGACATCATTAAGATCAGCGGTGGCGGCCTCATAGGCCAGATTCACCGGATGCTTCAGGGGGATATTCCAGATAGGAAATGTTTCAAACTTGGCATAACCTGCCTTAATCCCTCTTCGGTTCTCGTGATAGAGCTGAGACAGGCAGACGGCCATCTTTCCGCTGCCGGGACCGGGTGCGGTCACTACCACCAGGGGGCGGCTTGTTTCAACATATTCATTCTTCCCATAGCCTTCCTCACTGACAATCAGGGAGACATTGGAAGGATAGCCTTCGATGGGATAATGATGGTAGACCTTTATTCCCAGCTCCTCAAGCCTTCGGATAAACAGGTCAACCGACTTCTGCCCGTCATAGCGGGTCACAACCACGCTTCCTACATAGAGTCCCACACTACGGAAAAGATCAATCAGGCGCAAGACCTCCATATCATATGTAATACCGATATCTCCCCGTCTCTTATTGCTGTCAATGGCACCGGCACCCACCGCTATCACGATTTCTGCCTGCTCCTTCAGCTTCAGAAGCATCTTAAGCTTACTGTCGGGCTGGAATCCCGGAAGCACCCTTGAGGCATGGAAATCATCAAACAGTTTTCCGCCGAACTCCATGTAGAGCTTGCCGCCGAACTGTTCCATCCGCTGTCTGATATGCTCAGACTGCAGGGAGAGATATTTATCATTATCAAAACCTGTCTTGCTCACTGTTTTAAGACCAATCCTTTCTGTCATATTATCTAATAATTAATATCTAATAATCATTCATCACAATAAATAAGTATACCAAAAATCAGCCGGATGCGCAACGCATTAATCATCTAAGTCCGGATAATCCCTGATTACAAAGTGTTTCTGCCATGCCTGGTAGTCACCCGGCTCAATCGGTACTGGCCACCCAACCTGCATCAGGGCATCTGCAGGATAAATCCGGCCTGTTTGGGCATCTTCATACAATGCGCCTGCTCTAAGACCCTTTAACCGGATATAGTTGTTTGTCATATTGCCATGTATCTCCTGCATGACAACCTGCACCAGCACTTCTGACCCATCCTCTGCAGCAAACTCCCAGGCAGCAGCCTGGTCAGCCCTGGGGTCTGTAAGCCGGTAATAGAGGCCATGTTGGATCAGTGGAGCATAGGCTTTATATCTTCGAATCTGGTCTCTGACAAGATTTTTGTCTTCTTCCGTCATATGATAGGGATCCAGTTCATAGCCGAAGGTTCCCGCCATGGCAGTGACAGCCCTGGTCTCGATTGGCGTCACCCTGCCTGTCTGATGGTTGGGAACCGCAGAGACATGGGATCCCACAGCAGAAATGGGGTAGCCGAAGGAGGTTCCGTATTGTATATGAAGCCGGTCCATGGCATCGGTATTGTCGCTGCACCAGATCTGAGGCGAGTAGTAGAGCATGCCGGCATCGAACCTGCCCCCTCCTCCGCTGCAGCCTTCCAGCAGCAGATTGGGATAACGGGCAAGGAGACGGTCCAGGAAATCATAGAGTCCCAGCATGTAATCATATAAGACCCGTCCCTGATCATCTGTTTCCATGGAGTATACATCACAGATGCTCCGGTTCATATCCCATTTTACGTAAGTGATGTCACCCTGGTCCAGAACCCTGCAGACAGCATCAAATATGGCATCCACCACCTCCGGGCGGGAATAATCCAGCACCAGCTGGTAGCGGGCGCGGACAGGGTCTCTTCCCGGGATTTTCAGAACCCAGTCAGGATGCTGTCGGTAAAGATCGCTGTCCTCGTTAATTGCCTCCGGTTCAAACCAGATCCCAAAGCGCAGGCCTAAGTCAGTCACCCTCTTTACCAGATGGCCCAGAGATTCCCCAAGCTTGTCTTCATTCACATACCAGTCGCCAAGTCCTGAGTAATCGCTGTCCCGCTTTCCGAACCAGCCGTCATCCAGCACCAGCATGTCAAGGCCCAGGTCCGCAGCCTGCCTTGCCAGCTGATAGATGGCCTCCCCGTCAAAGTCAAAATAGCAGGCCTCCCAGCTGTTTAAGAGCACCGGACGGCCGCCGTCCCGGTAGGCTCCCCTGCACACATGGTCTCTGATACATTGATGAAGGTTATGAGACAGCCTTGCCAGGCCTTCCGTGCTGCAGGTCAGGATAACTTCCGGGGCTAAAAAGAGCTGACCGGGCTCTAAGGGATAGGAAAACATTTCATCCATGAGGCCCAGCTGGATCCTGGTCTGTTCAAACTGGTCCTTCTCCGCCTCTCCCTTAAAGGATCCGCTGTAGACAAAGGACAGGCCATAGCAGGTTCCCGCATCTTCTGTGGCCCCGTGCTCTGCCGCAATCATCATGGGATTATACTGGTGGCTGGAAGTTCCTCTCCTACTCCCGATCACCTGGGCAGAGTGGAGTATGGGCTTCCTCTCCATATTTCTTTCCATGGCATGTCTTCCATGGAAGGTAATCAGATCATAGTCCCCGGTCAGAAAATCCAGACAGGCAGTCTGGGTCTTCATAAGGGTCACCTTCTTTTCGGATTCATTCCGGATTCTTGCCGCCCGGGTAATGATATCCGATTCCGGCAGAACCCCATAGAGTAAATCCACGCAAATATCCGTGACCGGATCCTTCATATGAATAATAAGGGTTTCCGCCTCATCTTCCCCGGCATAAACTGCAGGCAGGCAGGGAAGTCTGTATTTCCCTTTCTCGATGCTATGGCCCTGATAGCGCAGATCACAGCTGTAGGAGCCATCCGCATTCCTGATAATCAGGGCCGGACTGCGGAAGTCACCTGTGCCTGAAGTGGGGAACTCCTGGGGCAGGACATCCATGGAATAAGTCCGGTCCTTTCCTGCATCATAGGGGTTTCCGGAAAAGCCTCTGTCCGCATAGGTCAGCAGATAATCCATATGGCCCGGGGTCTTCCTGCCATAGTAGAGGTGGAGCAAAAATCCATAGGAATCTACCTGCATCTGGTAGGTTGTATGTGCCGTATGAAGTGTAAATATTTTCTTTTCTTTCTGGTAGATAATACTCATGAGGAATCCTTTCTTCTTTTATAAACAGCTTTTAAACAGCCCAGATTCCTGCCTCCCAGGGCCGCAGCAGCAAAGTCCTGCTAAGCCGGGAATCCTTATAGGTACTGATCAGCAGTTGGCTCTCATCAGGGTTTATCAGCAGAGACAGGCTGGGGTCAATCTGAACGCTCTCAGGAACCTCAAAGGTCCGGTCTGCGGCCGACAGGTTGCAGACCACCAGCAGCTTCTGCTCATCCGCATACCGAATATAGGCAAATACTGCCTCATCCTCCGGAGCCAGCAGCTGGTACTTTCCATAAACCAGGAGGTTCTTCCAGGGACTGTCGGTGCGTAAGGCAAAATATCTTTTATAAAATGAATAGACGGAATCCGGATCATAAATCTGGGATTTCGCATTGATTTCCCTGTAGTTGGGGTTGATGTGAAACCACGGGGTGCCGGTGGTGAAACCGGCATTCTCCTCATCAGACCACTGCATTGGTGTCCGGGCATTATCCCGGCTCTTGTAGGCGATGGCTTCCAGGAGCTCTTCCGGGTCTCGAAATCCGGCTTCCACAATCTGATGGTAGGCATTGATGCATTCCAGGTCATCATAATCCTCGATTCCCTTAAATGGATAGTTGGTCATGCCCAGCTCCTCTCCCTGATAGAGGTAGGGGGTTCCCTGCATGGAGTAGAGGGCTACCGCCGCTGCTTTCGCGGATATGGGGCTGTTATCTCCGATCCTGGAAACAATCCTTGGCTGATCATGATTGCCGAAAAAGAGGGAGTTCCAGGCTCTCCCATCCAGCTCTCTCTGCCATTTGGACAGGTTTTCCTTAAGGGCCGGAAGGGGCATGGGTTTCTTATACCACTTTCCATCCGGACCTCCGTCCACACTGACATGCTCGAACTGGAAGACCATGCCAAGCTCCGTTCCTTCCGCGTTGGCAATCTTCTTCGCATGTTCTGTGGTGACGCCTCCGCACTCGCCCACTGTCATCAGATCATAGCGGGCCAGGACCTTCTGATTCATCTCCTTAAGATACTCATGCAGGTGAGGGCCGTAGGAGACCTCCAGGCTGGTGTTGCCATAGATACCGTCATCCACAGGCGCATCCACAAAGTCCGGCTTCTTGGAGATCATGCTGATGACATCCATCCGGAAGCCATCAATCCCCTTCTCGCACCAGAACCTCATCAGGTCAAAGACCTCCTCCCGGACCCTGGGATTATCCCAGTTAAGATCCGGCT
The DNA here is from genome assembly GCA_017459345.1 of Eubacterium sp. Taxonomy (GTDB): domain Bacteria; phylum Bacillota; class Clostridia; order Lachnospirales; family Lachnospiraceae; genus Anaerobutyricum. The sequence goes on along the minus strand of JAFUDC010000181.1, from coordinate 40,809 downwards.
GCTTTCTGGAAAAGCAGTGGAGATAATACTGGCCTGTCTTCTCATCCCACTCCCAGGCAGAGCCGCCGAAGCAGCTGCCCCAGTTGGTGGGTTCCTTCCCATCCACGGGATCCCGCCAGATATAATAGTCTCGCTTATCATTATCTCTCGAGGACCGGCTCTCCACAAACCAGGCATGTTCATCGGAGGTATGGTTAGCCACCAGGTCCATGACAATCTTTATGCCTCTTTTATGAGCCTCTTCAAGCAGATGATCGTAATCCTCCATGGTTCCGAACTCATCCATGATGTCCCGGTAATCGGAGATATCATATCCGTTATCATCGTTAGGGGATTTGTAAACCGGGGCCAGCCAGATCACATTGATGCCAAGGTCAGAAAGGTAGTCCAGCTTGCCGGTAATTCCATTCAGATCACCGATCCCATCTCCGTTTGAATCGCAAAATGAGCGGGGATAAATCTCATAAACCACGCTCTCCTTCCACCAGGTTTTTTTCATGACATTTTCCTCCTTCATGTACTTCCAGTCTCATTTTTAATCAAAAATAGTGTTTCTTCGGGGATATGGGAGATGTAATCATGCTTTTTTCTCTATTTTATCGTGGATTTACGATACATATTCACAATTCTACATTAATCATCTACCATATTTGGGATTTTAGGGTTAAAAAGTTATTAATATCATGAAAACCAGTAGATAAAAATTAGATGATACTACTATTTTTATCAGACTTTGTTGATAAAACATAGGAGAAACCGTGTTTACATCTCCCATAACTCCGAAGAATAAAATTGTAGGCTTAAGACCCTCTCCCTAATCCTTTACTCATCCAGCGAAAGACTTCCCCAGCTGAGCCTCAACTGCGAATTACCGGCACTGCTGACAAAGCATATAAAGAGAAAGGGCCACAATTAACGTGCAGCCCGAAATCCCTCAAACAGCGACCATTCGCCAGGCTGAACGGTCACATATACTATCCTGATCTGCTGTGATCAGAAAATGAATCATTAATAGAGTATCCTATATTACTTAACAGCACCGGATGTAACACCTTCAACGATGTAACGCTGCAGGAATACATAGAGGATCAGGATAGGAAGCATAGCCAGTAGCAGTGCTGCCATAACCAGACCGATATCTGTGGAATATGTACCATAGAATACCTGTGTTGCAATCGGGATAGTATACAGTTCCTTCTTGGCAAGAACAAGAGATGGAAGCAGGTAGTCGTTCCAGAAAGCCATTGCATCGATGATTGCTACAGTAGCAATCGTTGGCTTAAGGAGCGGGAATACGATCTTCCAGAATGTCTGCCAGCGGTTACATCCGTCGATCTTTGCGGCTTCTTCCAAAGCAATCGGAACATTGGTGTTGATCGCGCCATGGAACATGAAGGTGGCCATGGACAGGGAGAAACCGACATGCATGAAGATCAGCGTTGCCCTGTGACTCAACAATCCCAGGATACCACCATAGAGGGATACCAGAGGGATCATCAATACCTGGAAAGGAATAACCATGGAGGCTACCATGAGGCCGAATAATGCGCCGCAGGCTTTCCAGTTATTACGAACGATCACATATGCAGCCATGGCTGCCAGCAGGATCGTAAAGAATGTGGACAGGACAGTGATAATTGCAGAGTTTCCGAAGGACCGCCAGAAGTTCATCTTCTGCATGGCATTCGGGAAGTTCTGCAGGGTAAATCCACGGGATCCCACAAGGGCCAGCGGATCGGATGTGATATCTGCTTTTACCTTAAATACGTTAACGATAACAAGAAAGAACGGAAAGATAAAAGCGATAAACAGCACCAGAAGAAGGATGACTTTTAACACTCCGGCAATTTTCGCATTGCGGGCAGCTCTTTCATTTAAAGTTTCCATTAAGCTGACACCTCCGCTTTCTTTCCGATGTAAACCTGAGCCACACCTACGATTGCGCAGATGATGAAGAGAACCAGAGCCTCAGCCTGGCCGGTACCATAATCCTTGTAGGTAAAGGCTGTGTTATACACATGCATGGCAGCCATAACTGAAGAGTTGAAAGGTTCACCGTTAGTCAGGGATAAGTTTACATCATAAACCATGAAACATCTTGTTATTGTAAGGAACAGACACTGTACGAAGGATGAAACCATCAGAGGTACAGAGATGTAAGTGATGGTCTGCATGTTGGTACAGCCATCAATCTTGGCAGCCTCGATAACGTCGTCAGAAACGCTCATGAAACCGGCAACATAGATCAGCATCATGTAACCGGCATACTGCCATACTGATACAACAATCAGACAGAACATGGCTCCCTTGGTCGTCGCCAGGAAAGAGGTGGATAAGGCACCGTTATTCAGGGATTCACCGATGGCAACGAGTGCACGGTTGAAAACGAACTTCCAGATGTAACCAAGTACGATACCACCAATCAGGTTGGGAACGAAGAAGCCGGCACGGAAGAAGTTCTGACCCTTCACGCCGCTGGTTACCAGGAAGGCAAGAACAAAGGCCACCACGTTAACCAGGACAACAGCGATCAGAGAGTAGATAAAGGTTCTTCCCAAGGCTGCCCAGTATGCTGAATCAGCAAAAGTAGACATATAGTTTGCCAGGCCCACAAAGGGTTTCTGTGTGGAAACTCCATCCCAGGAAGTGAAGGTCAGGTAAAGACCATATAGGAAGGGAAGGATAACAACTGCACAGAAAATGAATGTGGTAACACCGGCAAACATGAGAAACTGTTTTGTCTTGTAGGACATCGTGTTAGTATTCATAATCTCCTCCTACAATTAATCTTAAAAGGCAGCCATCCCAGTGCTTCCAACCAGGTTAAGCTTAATCCCCATGGCTCATCTTAAAGAGCCGCTTACCAGGCTCGCCGGGGATGGCCGCTTATTGAAGTATCTTAAATCGGATCTTCAATGAAAGTATGAAAATATTTAGTGCTCTACGGGAGTAGTGCTGGACCAGTACTTCTCAACCTCAGCTGCAAAACCTGCACGGTCGATCTCGCCTGCCAGATACTTCTGCATGGAAGCACCAACTACAGAGTAATGATCATCGGGATCATAGTTGTAGTTGTCGATCATGGCGCCCTTGTCAGCATACTCTTTTACAGAGATGGATAATGGATCCAGGGCACTTGCATCGATGTTGTCATAAGCCGGAACAACTGCGCACTTCTCTGTTAAGAAGGCATTGCCATCCGGATCAGATACTAACCAGTTAAGGAAATCCTTAGCTGCAGCAACCTGCTCTTCGGAAATGTTATCGGAAGAATCGATGAAGAAGTACTTGGAGCCGCCGCCTACTAACTTGGTGTTGGCGTCGGAATCTGTGTTCTGCGGTACAGGCATCATACCAAGGTTAGCTTCTTCATTGTAATCCTTGATCAGGGACCAATCCCAGTTTCCGCCGAACATGAAAGCGATCTCGCCTTCAGCCAGCTTCTGCTCGGAAGTCTCACGCTCTGCTGCAACAGGAGACTTAGCTGCATAGTTGTAAGCCATTAAAGTATCAAATGTGTCCATCTTAGCATTGAATACAGCATTGTTAGCCAGGTCAGCTGTACCTGCATATAAGGACTGAACGAAAGCTTCCGGATCATCCTGCTCTTCGTAGATCTCCTGGAAGTAATGAGCTGCCAGAGACCAGTCTTCTTTCATGATACCAACAGGAGCTTCCATGCCGCCTGCCTTTAACTCTTCAAGAACAGCCTTGAAGCCGTCGAGAGTTGCGCAGGATGCCGGATCGAAATCCTTGCCTGTGATGTTCTTGATGGCGTCCTTGTTGTACATAACGCCGCGGGCCTCGATACAGAATGGGAAGCCGATTACCTTGTCATCCACAGAGATGGCATACTCTGTATGAGAAACCCAATCCTGATCACTTAAATCAAGAGCATGCTCAGCACCAAGGGAGTAAACATCCTTGGCATCAACCATGGAGATAACATAGGGATCATTGGAAGCATACTTGGTAGCCATGTGAGCGGATACCGTATCATTGGAGTAATATACTTCAATATCTACACCCTCATGTGTGTCAGAGTAGGTGTTGGCCAGTTCTTCGAACTGATCCTGGATCTCACTCTTGGAATTGAAGATGGTAACCAGTGTTCCACTTCCGCTTCCTGAGCTGCCGCTTCCTGATCCGCCGCCGCAGGCTGCCAGAGAAACTGTCATAACTGCAGCAAGGGCAAGTGACAATAATTTCTTTTTCATTGTTTTTTTCCTCCTCATTAGATAGCCGGGAACCGACAGGCCGCATCTGGTCACTGCCTGACTGCACCCATGGTCTTCCCTCGGTACAATCCGCTTATGCCTGGCGTCTCATATTTGCAGACAGTACTCCCGGAAGATATTGACGAGTTCATGATAACATTATCAATAGGTTATGTCAATCGTTTGACATATGCTTTTTTACATTTTGTCAATTCATACAATTTGTCCTGTTGTTTTTTGGCTATAATTAATAAGCAGAGGAAAAATAATTTGTTTAATAACTCATTTTTCCTCTGGCGAAATAATAAAACCCATTTTTCTATTGCGCGCTATTATTTTATGCGGTTTACATTTTCTGTATCAAACGTTTGACATATCTGTTTCTCTTATGTTATGGTAACAGAAATATCAATCTCCCGGAGTACAGGATTATAAAGTTTTACGAGCTTTTATCGCTTGAATCCCGGGCCGGGATGGGATATGATAAGGTTATCAGGATTAATTAATGAGGAAGAACGATATGATAAAAAAGATATTTAATGTAAAAAATCCCTTCTGGCAGTCAATGAATACTATATTTGATCTGTTCGTGCTGAACATCCTCTGGCTGGTCTGCTGCCTGCCTGTGGTTACCATCGGCCCGGCGACTACAGCCGCCTACTATGCACTGATCCAGCGGGTCAGAGGGGAAGACAGGATTGGGATCCACAAGGATTTCTTTTATTCTTTCAAGGAGAATCTCAAACCCGGAATCCTCCTGGGTCTGCCCCTTACTGCCCTCGGTGCTTTTCTGTTAATCGATATATGGCTCTGCAGAAGGGCCGGCACGGGAATCTACACATTTTTTATGGTATTTTTTGCCATCATCTTTATATTCTGGGCTTTCACGACCCTCTACGCCTTCCCGGTCCTTGCCAAGTTTGAGCGAAAAACCAGCCAGATCCTGATCTGGGCCTTTACCTTGAGTCTGAAGAACCTGACCATGACCCTTACCATGATGTTTGTCATAATTGCAGCCATATGGCTCTGCCACCTGATTCCGGGACTGATCTTTATCATGTTCGGCATCGTGGCTCAGTTTAATGCCAGCATCTTTGCTGTCATTTTTAAGCCTTATCTGCCCAAGCCCTTTTTCATGGAGGAGGATGACTTCATGGCTAATACCGCCGATGAGACTTACGCCAGCTTCTATGAAGGGACTTATGCAAGCCTGTCTGATAAGAATAATGTCGGTTACTCGGACAAAAGCGAGGCTTCCCCTGCTGATAAAACCTATTCGGATTTCGATGAAGCTGCCTTCTATGGGGAGGACCCTGAAGAAGTGGCCAGACTGCTTAAAGAGTATGAAACTACTCAGAGCCATGCAGATTTTTGAGCAATGTGAATAGGAAAGCTTGCTTTCATATAGCACATTGAACAAAAATCTATATGGCGAGAGACAACATCGAGATGAAGCGAAGCGTAATCGAGATGGGGTTCTGAGTAGTTTCAAGGGTAAAAAGAGAAGTAATACAATGAAAAATAAATCAAAAAAGGAATCCATATTCATAAAAGAAACGAAAAGAGACATCCATACATTTAAGAGGCTGGATGGCAAAAGACGGGGAAAGTTCATCTGGGATTACTTCAAGTGGAAAATTCTTGCTGCCATAACCATCATCGCCATAGTCATCACTTTTGGCCGCCTCCTGTGGCTGGGGCAGAAGCCCTACCGCCTCCATGTCTGCGTTGTTCTCAATAATGACTTATACTGCGACGACTGGTTTGATGAATTCTTTGAAAAACTTACCGCTGACGGCCAGGGCGGCGATCTTGATCTCAATCAGGACCAGCCTTTTGATTACCACAATGCCTATTATTATGTCCAGGAGATTGAGGTGCGGACTACTGTAGCCTCCCAGAGAATGGATGTGGCAGTCTGCGGCCCGGATATGTACGATTATCTTTTAGCTCTGAATGCCTGCACCCCCCTTGACACGGTTCTGTCAGAGGAAGAAGCCGCAGACCTTAAAAATCGCGGTATGCTGGTGAATAGTACTGCCAATGTCAGGAGAAATCCCGACGGAACTCTCAACGAGGAAGAAGCAGTTGAGGGCTGCTTTGCTGTAGATCTCTCAGATACCTCTTTCGGTCACGAATACAATGATAAGCAGGAACTGGATGAGGGGCAGGAAAAAGCCCCTCTTTATGCAGTGATTATCAACAATTCCAAGCATATGGAAGATAGCGTGCAGCTGGTGAGAGCCCTGTGTGAGTGATATGGACGCAAATGACCTTTTTGAGGCTTTGCGTCCATCTTTTTTTGGAGAATCGGCTCTCATTCTGACTGGTTTGATGGACACATTTAACATATCCGTGCTTTGTGTCAGTATACTCAAGACTAATCTCACTCTACCTCGAACATTTCCACCTTCTCTGCCATACTCTCATCCATGGCAAAGCTGATCTCTCTTCCCTTAAGGGCAAAGGTTCCCATGCGGATACCGTCATCAAAGAATATCTCCAGGATTCGGTCATCGACGATCATGAATACCTTCCTGTAGCCCAGGCCTGCCTGGTACCTCTCCTCGTCCACCCGGACCCAGCCGGACTGGGGGCTGTAGAGAATGACAGAATCATTGATCTCCCACCTGTAGACATTGCCATAATCTTCAGCCAGTTCCATGGACAGGGCGAAGGCCTTGTCATGATCCCGATTCTCGTAAATCAGCTTGTCATCCTGTTTTGAAATCCTGTCCGGATCAGCTGGTTCAAGTCTTTCATAGAATTCCCGAACCGGCTTCTGCACCAGCAGGTAGTCTGTCCCACCCTCAGGGGTATCCTGGGGCACATAAGACATCTCCGTAGGAATTCCATAGGAACTGGTAAAAAGGCGGCCGTCGTTCTCAAGCCTCAGCCATGGGATGGAAATCACCCGGTCAGATACATTGGAAAATGTCTGGGCGGCATAGGCAAGCTTACTCATGTAGGCTGTATGTCGGATTCCGTCCTGTTCAAAACGCCATCCATCAAAATTACCCGGATAATAGTATCCGTCGGCAGACCAGAAGAACCACTTCTTCTCTCCTTCCGGAGAAGTCAGACAGAAGAGGTCGGGGCACTCCCAGGCTTCCTCAAGATGAATCTCCTGGCTCAGTTCCCAGCTCTTTAAATCGGTGGAACGGAAGATACCAAAGTCATTTCCCTTAAGCCACAAAACCATAATATAAGCTTTGGACTCCTCATGCCAGAATATCTTAGGATCACGATTATCATAGTACAAGGTGTCGATACATGGCTCCTTGATCTTGGTTAATGTCTCCCCCATATCAGTACTGTAGGCAATCTTCTGCGTGAACTCCTTGCCCTTGCTCCAGTCACTGCTGCCTCCTGCCACGGTATAATAGAAAAGCAGGGCATCTTCAGGCAGTCCCATAAGTCCATGGTCATTAACCAGCCCGCAGCCGGAAAACATAGTTCCATCCTCATCCGGGAAGAGAACGGTATCGAGCTGAGCCCAGTGCAGCAGATCTCTGCTCACGGCGTGTCCCCAGCACATATTCTCCCACTGGATATCAAAGGGATTATACTGGAAATAAAGATGATACAGACCGTCTTTATACACCATACCATTGGGGTCATTGGTCCACCCCCGGTTGGCAGTAAAATGAATTCTGGGACGGTTGCTGACATACTGGGTTCTCTTGGGTCCGTTTTCCATGGTCATACCCATGATCAGGGGGAAGTCCCCCTCCACGATGATCGTCTTCCCTGCAAACTGCCTTACCGGAATCTCCGCCATAAAACTGCCGGCATACTCCTCCTCTTTGGACATGTCCACCGGAACCCTGAGCTCCAGGATTTTCTCCCCATCCTCCTCAAGATAGAATGAGAGGTTCTTCAAGTCATGTCCGGTACAGACTGGTATGTATAGATAGCTTTCTGTGATTGGTATTCTTCTTTTCATACTGCTCCTCTCTAAAGGTAAAATGAATATAAAAATATACCGTTTATATGTCAAACGTTAGACACGCCCATTATATATGATGTACCTCACTATTACCAGCCCTTTTTTACAATTTTCAGAGAAAATATGTTATACGTTTAATCTACTTTTTGTCATCAAGATGATTTATGTGGAATCTCTGTCGGAAGTATCCAGAGATTGCTCATTATTTTCAGATACTTGTGACATTGTCACCCTCCACATTTTCAGCTAAAATGTATTTAACACAAACGAAAAACATGCCGGCAGACCCTGATAAGGGGGAACGGCAATCATGAATTTAAATCAGGAGGAATTATTCATGGCTAATTTATCATTAAAGGGTGTTCAGAAGATCTATCCCAACGGATACCACGCAGTTCACGATTTCAACCTTGAGATCGCTGATAAGGAATTCATTATCTTTGTAGGTCCATCCGGATGCGGAAAGTCCACAACACTCCGTATGATCGCCGGACTGGAGTCCATTTCCGAAGGTGAGTTCAAGATTGACGGCGAACTGATGAACGACGTAGAGCCCAAGGATCGTGATATTGCGATGGTATTCCAGAACTACGCTCTGTATCCGCATATGTCCATCTATGATAACATGGCATTCTCTTTAAAGCTTCGCAAGGTACCGTCTGACGAGATCGACCAGAAGGTTCGTGAAGCTGCAAGAATCCTTGACCTTGAGAAGCTGCTTGACAGAAAGCCCAGCCAGTTATCCGGTGGTCAGAGACAGCGTGTTGCCATGGGACGTGCCATCGTTCGTAATCCTAAGGTTTTCCTTATGGATGAGCCCCTCTCCAACCTGGATGCCAAGTTAAGAGTTCAGATGCGTATCGAGATCTCCAAGATCCATCAGAACCTGGGCGCAACCATCATCTACGTAACACATGACCAGGTAGAGGCTATGACCCTTGGAAGCCGCATCGTTGTTATGAAGGATGGATATGTACAGCAGGTTGATACACCTCAGAATCTTTACAACAAACCGTGCAACCTCTTCGTTGCAGGCTTTATCGGTTCCCCGCAGATGAACTTCTTCGATGCTGTATGTAAGGTGAACGGATCTGACGTTACTCTTACCATCGGCAACAGTGTATTCCCTGTTCCGGCCAGCAAGGCTAAGGCTCTCATCGATGGCGGTTACGATGGAAAGACAGTTGTCCTGGGTATCCGTCCGGAGAACGTTAACGAAGCTACACCGGAAGACCTCGACAAGGGTGCTACCATCTCCGCAGACATCAAGTTCTATGAGCTTCTTGGCGCTGAGGTTTACCTCTACTTTGATCTGGAAGGTATGCAGATGACCGCTCGTACCTCCGCCAGCACATCCTTAAAGCAGGGATCCAAGGCTCAGTTCTCACTGGATATGGAGAAGATTCACGTATTTGACAAAGAGACAGAGCAGACCATAACAAACTAAGCCTCCTCTAATAGCTCCCGGAAACTGCCAGGCAGTATCCGGGGGCTTTATTTTTTGTATGGCTCCAGTCACGAATAAACTATGCCCAGGCTGGACTTATACAATGTAAGATGGTAGAATGAGAAAAAAATGGATAGGAAGTTGACCAATATGAATCACACAGAAAAACTGCAGCAGGCCATCCGGGAACTGCAGCGCCTTACCGGTCTTCCTTTTGAAATCCGGACAGATGATCTGACAGACCTGGATGATACGATCGAAAGATTACAATCCTTATCCCAGGCCTACAGGAACGCCAACCGGAAGGAGGATGTCATCCGCAGGTGGCTGTCCGGCAATATGGCAGATGAGGACTTCTTTGCCTATGCTGACCGGATGCATATAGACCGAAGCGGCAGAAAAGCTCTTTATCTGATTCAGTTTCAGAAAGAAATCTATCCTGAGATTACTCTGGTTCTCAGGAATATATTTCCCGACAGCAGAACCTGGATCCTGCCCTATAACCAGACTCAGATACTGGTAATCAATCATATATCCAAGCATGCCGATCCTGTCCTTAAGGAAACTGCCTATCAGCTTCTGGACGCCCTGAACACAGAGCTCATGGAGCAGGTCCAGATTGCTACCAGCGCCATAGCCTACCATACAGAAGATCTGCCGGGGCTTTGCCGACAATGCCTCCAGTCCATGCAGATCGGCAGCATTTTCTACCCGGATCGGATTATCTATGGACATGATGAGCTGGGAATCGGAAGCATACTCTACGATGCATCCGATGAGACCTGCCGGGCTTTTATCCGTGACCAGATCGGGGACCGGTTTCTGACAGAGGAGTCTCCCGCTTTTGACACTGATATAAAGAACACTGCCAATACATTTCTTAACAATAATATGAATATCGCTGAGACAGCCAGACAACTGCATATCCACCGTAATACTCTTCTCTACCGCCTGGAACAGATTGAGAATGAAACCGGCCTGGACATCCGCAATTTTGAGCAGGCCATGATCTACCGGATCTGTTCCATGATCCTGCTGTATGTGAAGTGAATCAAACCTCTGACGGATCCTCACTCACCCTGTTATGGTACCGATCCTTTGCCTCAAGCATCCTGATATCTGACTGATGCAGTCCCTCCTCAAAGTCGAAGGTTTCCTTTTCCTGCAGGCTGATTCCATATTCAAAGGAGATGGGCCGGCCGCAGATCGTATGTCCGGCTGCTTCTTCCATCATCTCCTTCATTTTTGCTTCAGCATCTTCAGGAGACAGCACCGAAGAAAGAATCAGGAACTCATCTCCGCCGATCCGGAAGATGTCATTGCCTGGTCCGGAGAAGAATATGCCCATGACATCCGCAAATTCCTTCAGGAGCTGATCACCGGCATTGTGGCCGTGATGATCATTGGTCCACTTGAGGTCATTGCAATCCATGGAGATAAAGAGGACCTTTTCCTCGATATCCGGCAGAATCTTATCCTGCCAGGTCTTCAGATAATTACGGTTATAGAGACCGGTCAGATAATCCTTATAGGCAATCTCCTCCAGCCGGAGTTTTTCCTCCCGCTCATATTCCTCCCGAAGCCTCTGCCTTTCCACTTTTGATTTTCTTAGGAAAAGGAGTGCGGCAGCGGTAATAAGAAGACAGACTGCCAGAAAGATCAGAAGAACCTGGATATAACGTATCCGGTACCAGGCCTCACTCCTGTGAATATCCAGAACGATTTCTTTCCCTGTCTGGTCGGTTATTGGTTCATACAATCCAAAATGAAAACGGTAATCTCCGCCGGGAAGATTAGTGTAACTGATGGTCTGCAGGTCACTGAGCCGGAGCATTGTGGGCTCCTCCTCAAAGCCTTCCAGATAGTAGAATACATATGGGTTCTTCAAGCTGAAGGTGATCACATGGGCGTCAATGTCTATCCTGCGGATATCCGTTCCCAGAACTACCTTATTATTCTTGGGCGCACTCATGCTTTCCCCGTCAATTCGCAGGCCTTCGATACCCAGGAGCATCTTCGGGTCTTCATCTCCATCCTCCCTGTATCTCAGATCGGCAACTCCCCCGGAGCCGCAATAATATAAAACATGATCTTCCAGATACTGGTTGGAATTGGCAGTGACCTCAAAGGGCTGTCCATCCGTAGACCGGTAGAGACGCATCCAGGTCATATGATTTTTTAAGAGCATATCTTCTGTGGTTTTATAAATACCATTGCCGGTCAGAACCAATGCGGTCCTGTCCTCATCAAGGACAATATCCAGCTTGTTAGATGCAGGAAAATTGTCGGGGCAGGTCAGGGTCCCATTCGGATCCCGGTACATGATGCTGTTGCCGGTTATCATCCAGACAGATCCTGCTTTACTTCCCGGACAGAACTTCATGATGACGTTTGAAGTCAGTCCGTTACCCGTGTCGATTTTCTGTTTTACTTTGCCATTTTCAACGATATAAAGGCCATATCCGTCCGTTCCCAGATAAAGGATCCCCTTCATCTCCGCCGCGCAAAGTACCCTTGATTCAAGATCCCCAGGATTGCTGACTACATTTTCAAGGCTTCCATCCTTATGGATCCTGTAGGCTCCGCTGTCTGTTCCGACGATCAAATCATCCTCACCCGCCACGATACAGCGGAAGTTATCTGACCGGAGTGCAGGGTAATCTTTCATGGTCCAGGATTTCCACTCGCCATCTGCCGTAAACAAAAGGAGACCTTCCCCCTTGGTTGCAATCCAGAGCCCGCCCTCATCATCAACATAGAGACATCTCACCCTCACATGGGAAAGCCGGTCAAAGGCCGGATCTGTGATCTGTTCTCTTGTTTCTATATCCAGGATTTCCAGTCCATCGTCATGGCCCGCGTACAGTCTGTTTCCTATCTTTGCCAGGGCGTTGACCATGATTCCGGTAAGGTCAGCACTCCGGCTGATGTTGTCAAAGCTGCCCTGACAGACCTCCAGGATTCCCTGTCTGGAGGAGACAAACCAGTCATTTCCCTCCATGTCAACCATCATCTTATCCACAGAGTTATTCATCATGAGCCGCTGAATCCGGACTTTCCCATCCGCATAGACGGCTATTCCGGAATCCGAACAGACCCAGAGGACCCCGTCCTCTTTACATTGGATACTGTTGATGTTGGTCATTCCGGACACATCAATTGTCCTTATTTTATTCAGTTCATTGTCACAGACCAGGATTGTCTCGCCAATCGTACCTATATAAAAAAGTTTATTGTCAGAATCATAGCAGATGCAGCGGAAGCCTTCAGCATATTCAGGAAATGTAATCTCATCACAGCTGTTTCCATCCCATACAAAAAGCTGGCCGTTTCTGGTCACGCAAAAAATCCGGCCATCCGGAATCCAGACAATCCGGTCAATGCACTGGGAAGATAGTTCCTGTATGGAAAGCTTCTCCGCTGTCCCATCAGAAGGAATTCGCCCAATCCCATCTGTGGTTCCGATCCAGAGGGTTCCATCCTCTGACTCCGCAAGGCATTCCACCGCTGCAGACTCCATGGATGTTCCTTCCAGGATGTGTTCAAATTCACCATCCTGACAGCGTGTGAGCCCGCTGTCCGCAGAGGCGATATAGAGGGAATTATCCTCGCCGCTGATCAGGTCCTTGATATTGGTCATTCCCTTTTCTGTCACCGGGACGAACCTTTTTCCGTCATAGCGTACCAGGCCTCCATAGCCTCCCATCCAGATCAGGCCATCCTCTGTCTGGGCAATAGCCGTCGACGAGGTGGAGAGCAGGCCGTCCTCATAGGTAAAAAGCTTCTGATTATATCCATCGATAAAGAGTGTGCTTTCCTGAACTGTGGCAGCCCGGGTCAGACATCTTCCCTGAAGGACAAACAGCATTATCATAAATGCAAAAAGAATAAGCCTGGTTGTGCGGTTATGCAGTTTTCTATCATGTGTGAACTCTGAAAGACCGGGACATAAGTTATGTTCAAAATTACTCTGTCTCCGGACCAGATTACCTGTTTGCATAGCTAAATCGCCTCTTTTTCTTTTCGCCGGCATAGCCGGCATCAATCCTGCAGCATGGTTGCCATATACAGTCTGCGGTCTCCAAGGGTATATAAGAGGAATATCTTACCCCGGAGCCGGAAGCCGCTTCCATCCTTTTTAAAGAACTCGGCCTCAAAACTTGCTCCCTCAAGAGAGTGGTCTGCCCTGTGGAAGGCATCCCTGACAGCATCCTCATGACCCCTGTAGTGGCGCTTGATAAACCATTCCATCTCCTCGTGGTCATCGGGGCTGATCCCGGTAAGTCTGGAGTAGGCTTCATTCATCTGGATGATGGAGATTGCTCCATTCTCCTCGCAGTAGACCGCCGCAGGACCGATGATATTATCAAGGAGGGTATCATTGAGGATTCCCTCATTCATCATCTCCCGGAAACGAAGTCTGCTGGTCATCAGACGGCTGGCCTTCAGAGGCGGCTGGCCAATCTTGTCAGGGTCACACAGGATGGCTTCAAACTCTTCTTTCCGGACTGGCTGGTAAAAAAAGTAGCCCTGTACATAATTATCCCCCATGGCGATCAGGCTATCCTTCTGTTCCTGAGTCTCCACCCCTTCGGCGATGACGATCATGCCTATCATATGGGCCATGCTGATGACCGACTCTACAATGCTGGTGGCTTTGTCATTAAAGCCCACCAGACTTAAAAAACGGATATCCGTCTTTAAGACATCCACGTCCAGCTTGTACAGCATACTTAAGGATGAAGAACCGCTTCCGAAATCATCCATATAAACACGGAAGCCGTAATTATGAAGTTTTTCTGTCACAAGACGGATGGCCTCCAGATTATCGGTAAAGGCGGACTCCGTAATCTCCACTCCGATCAGAGAAGGATCCAGATCATACTTTTCCACCAGAGAGATAAAGACATCTGCAATATCCGCAAAATAAAAATCGATGCGGGACACGTTAACAGATACCGGGACCGGGCGGATTCCCCGGCTGGTAAGATCCTTAAGCCACAGGCAGACCTGTTCCCAGATATACCGGTCCAGTGAGTAGATAAAACCGGTTTTTTCCATCTCTCCAATGAAATGTCTGGGACTTAATACCTGTCCATTATGATTCCACCTCATCAAGGCCTCTGCTCCGATGATCCTGCCAGTGCGCTCGTTCACCTGAGGCTGAAGGCAGAAGAAGAACTCTCCCTTCTCCAGACCCCGCCTGGCATCCATCATGAGAAGCTTATTCTCTCTGACATTGCGGAAATGTTCTTCGCTGTAGAACTGGTAGCGGTCCGTGTAGCTTCCCTTGATCTCAGACAGGGCAGATAAGGCACGATCATACATCATGATCGCCGTCTCCTGCCGGTTTACGGAGAGATAAACACCAAAGATGGGGGCAAAACCGTCAGTATAGTGAAAATGACCGATAATCTCAGACATTTTCCCGCTAAGAGTGCTGTAATCCTTGTCAAGTACAGGATACATCAGGCAGAAGTCATCATTGCCCATATATCCGGCGATGCCACCCTGGTCTCTGGAAATCTGGGTGACGGAATCTGCAATTGACTCCAGCAGCAGATTTCCGCTCTTCCTTCCAAATATATCATTATACAACCGGAAGAAATTAATATCCACCACAATCATCAAAATATTTTCGTCAAATATGCGGGAGAGCCACTGGTCTGCCTTAGCAAAGAACCGTTCTCCCTGATAGAGGCTGATGGATGCCTTGTCCTTCTCCTCAGGCAGCGCCTTTGAGCCGGGCCGCTTATCCTTCCTTTTCTTTTCGGCGTTGACCATCTCTCTTTTTTCGTTGTACATGAGAAGGTTGGCACGGCGGATGAGCTCATCCACAGATTCGCCGCAGGTCTCACTCCAGATTACCCCCACAGCAGCCAGCAGGTCTCTTTCCATAAGGAGATGCTTCAGGATATGGGTATCCTGGGTGAACTGCTGCCTGTCCACGCCGCTTACCACAATCATGAACTCCGTTGTGCCCACGCGGAATACTGCCTCTTCCCCAAACAGATTTAAAAGGATGGTGCCGGCATGGATGATCATCTGCTCCCTCTTCAGGTGTTCCGGCCGGGAGTCCGCAATATTCCAGGCAAAGACATCCAGGTAGGCCAGACCCACACTTTCACGGTGATCGATTCTCTCCAGCAGGTTCTGCAGGCCTCGCCTGTTTCCTGCCCCAGTCAGGGTATCGGAATAGCCGATCCGCTCCAGCTGGTTGATCAGGTGGTCGCTGTAGACAAGGGAAGACAGGATATAACGGATGCCCGGGAGGATGATGTCCTCCTCATAGATGGTCTCTTCTGTCGGGTTCTCCATGACAAAAAAGCCGAAGGATTCCCCCTGAAAGGCCATGGCGGACACGATGACGGACCGGATATCCAGCCGCTTTAAGAGCTCATAGACCTCCGGGTCCGAATCCTTAACCATCTCCACATCTTCAATTGTGATAATCTCATCATTAATCAGGCGCGCCTGCCAGGTACCGATCTGCTCAAAAGAAAGATGCTGCAGAAAAAACTGCTCGGAAACCACACCCTCCCGGCACCATTCGTAGACGTTCCTGTAAAAACCTTCCTCATTATTCTCAAATATGCTGATCCGGTCACAGACCAGCTCCTCTCCCAGATAGCTGAGCAGCTCCGGAAGAAGCCTCTGTTTGGAGGAATGGGCAAATGCTTTTTCGAAAGCACGGTTGAGCGCTTCCAGACTTGGGTTCATAATAATCTCCTGGTATAATAATGCTGTAAATCAATTGCTTTATCAACTACATGCAGGGGCAGGAAGCAGCATAGGGTCAGATAGCTGTCTGGCACTATACTGAAGTATAAATTTATTATTTCTGTTTTTCCTGTAGAACTCTGCACAGATTCGCTGCATGATCACTTCCGTCTGTTCCCGGCTGCAGCCCCCCAGCATGGTGATATACTGACTGGGACTGTATTTTGAGATAATATCTCCCTGTCGAAGAGAAGAAAGAAGAATCTCCTCCAGTTTTCCCATGACCGGGTCAGACATTTCCCTGGTTAACTCTCCGCCATTGACATAAAGAGAAAGCAGAACAATGGAAACAGGAATGTTATCCCGCTTTTTCAATCTGAGCTGTATGGTAAACATTTTCTGAAAAAAGCCGTACTCACAGACATAAGCATGCTTGGCCTGTTCCTCTTCCTTCATGTCGCCCATAATACGGTCAATGTCTGTCTCCCTGAAATGTATCCGTTTCTGCATGCGCTGATAGATTTCCTCTATTCTTTCGGTGTGCATGTCCCCCATATAGCTTTTCATCTGAGAAATGATTTCATGATAATAATCCTCCGCGGCCAGAAAGCGGTTGCTGCCGATAAGAGCCTGCAGCATGCCGCAATGAAATTGTTCCTCCAGAGGGTCCACATGGATGGCACTTTGGCATAAGAGCTCCATGGCACTATATAAATGTTCTGATTCGTAATATTGAATCAGCTTTGTGAAGGATTTTAGAAATAAGTTGTGATAATAGGTCTGAACTGAGAGCACATCGATATCATCAGAAAAATCAGCCAGAAATTTACCCTTGATATTCCTCAAAAGCTGCTCAATTCTTGTTATATCTTCAGGTGCATTTTTGCCTTCATTTAGAGATTCCACGCAGGAATCCAGCTCCCGGACATCAGTTATGATGGGAATATCCGGATTCCACTGATAACAGCCGTTCCGCAAAACGATCAGCTTCTCCCCCGGCCATACTTTTGCCAGGCTCTTGCGCAGACGATAAATGAGATTGGACAGGGCATGGGTAGGATTCTCCGCAGTCCCCGGCCAGAGCATATCGATCAGCTTTGCGGATGGATATGGATCTCTGTAGTGATAAATCAGGATAGCCAGCAGTTTTGTTGCCTGTCTGGAGCGAAGATCCAGTTCATTCAGGCTGACATTATCTCTTTTTAATTCAAAGTTGCCGAAAAAAGATGCAAAAAATGGATTGGGTTCTTTAAGTTCAGTCATATTCATGTTTCACTATACCAGAATTATCGAAAAAAAACCACTATTCAACAAAAAAAACGGATGGTTTTTTAACATTCATCCGTTTTTGTATAAAAAAATGTACTTTTTAACCTCTACTTTTATTCATGTTTTTTCTCATGTGCGGATCCGTTTCAATACCAGCACGATAACGCATGCTGACAGAATAAACACTGCGGCAAAAAGAAGAAGCTGGCTGGCATCTCCGGTCTTTACTATAGAACGGATGCTTTTGGAAAGGGTATTGCTTCCTTTCTCCCCTTCTTTTGCCGTACCTGTGGTGGACTTTTGGGAAGTCGTCTCTCCTGTCTTATTCCTGCTGGATGTAGTTGCCTCCTTTGACCCGGTATCCGGATTGAAATTACCATACTCTTCATTGGGAATTAAATGATTGGTGATAATAAAGGTATTCCCTTCCGAGGTTACCTTGGATTCGTAGCCTGGAGGAACCTCAGTTTCCTTAACTGACCACAGACCTTCATTGGACAGATTCTCCCAGACATAGCGCCAGTTGCCGGCGGCATTCAGGGTCACGGTTTCCACTTCCTGGTCATTGTTACAGAGGGTGACCTGAATGGAGTCCGGTCGGAAGCAGCCCTTATTGTTATCGTCCTCCCAGTGCTTCTCCACTTCTATGGATATATGCTCATCAGAGGTGGAGGTCAGGGAGACTTTGGGAAGGCAGTCTATACTGCCATGCATGATTCCGTTTTCATCCGGATAGGGCAGCTGTACCAGATAGGGTTCCACCGTGATGGTGTAGCCCCGGGCTTCAAAATCCTGAACATCATTTTGCTGACAAATCAGATAGATCCCATCCTCCAGATGGTCAAAGAGAATTTCCCCCTGGCTGTCACTTTCCACTGTCATGACAGCTTCCGCTGTATCGCTCTCCCTGATCCACTTCTCCAGCAGGGAAGATGAGTCCGCACTGCTGCTGATCATATCCTCCATGCTGCAGCCGGTCAGTTGCTCAGCATATTCCGGCAGAAGCTCTGCCTGATTATCATAATAAGACCCTTCTGCCAGCTGATAAATGGCAAGGCGTACACCGGACAGGTCAACATTCTCCTTGGAGGAATTCAGACGGATACAGACATTGCCTTCCCCATCAGTCTCGTTATTCGATTGTGCCTGTACGCTGTGCGGCAGCATGAACATCATGACCAGCGCCAGCATGAACCCTGCCCACAGGCAGGAACTCTTACTCCGATTCTTCATGATTCTTCCTGGACTACTCCCTGTTATTCTTACGAGCCCTTTTTTTCGGATTTTTCGTATTCTTTTTCTTCTTGCGGGACCTCCTGTCCTTTTTCAGGTCATGGTGAACCTTGAGGATGAACAGGAAGATGAAGAGGAGACCGGCCCCAAGTATTGCAATCCATTTCAGCCAGGCAGGGTGCTCCTTGAGAATTCCCGGTCCGGCCGGTCTGCTGCCGAAATCGTAATCCACTCTCTGTCCCCGCACCAGGAGCCTGTGGTCATTGATTCCAAAGGGGGTACAGGTAACCAGGGTCACCAGGTCCTTTCCCTTCTGGATGGCCAGCTCCTCCGTCTCCTCCGGCAGAACCACCAGAATCTGGTCCACCTGATAGGCAAAGTGCTGGTTCAGCACGTGGACAAAGAAGATATCTCCCCGCTTCACGTCAACCAGGTCGGTAAAGAGCTTCCTGGTGGCCATGCCGGTATGGCCGGAAATCACTGCATGGGTCCCGGGACCTCCTACCGGCAGGGAGGTATTCTCCACTAGTCCCAGGCCCTTATCAAGGACCTCGTCACCGGTTCCGTAGTATACCGGCTGATAGATATCGATATCGGGTATCTCTATATATCCGATCATGGCTCCCTGCTGAACCATATCAAAGTGTTCAAAGGATGTTCCGGTAAAATCCCGGATACTTGTCCCTGAGAAGGGGTCTGCCGGGAAGCTCATGGGCAGGGACTGATTGTAGGCCTGGGCCAGCTCAATCTCCCGGTTCAGCTCCTCCTCATCCATGCCGCTGGCTGCTTCCTTATATTCGGATATTTCCCGGTTGGCAAATACGTTATTGACAAAGGTAGCGATGGTGGGATAGTTGAACATGATCACTCCCGCTGAAATGATCAGTATCGCAACCAGACTGTTTATTACCCTTCTCATAGGACATTATCTTTATGCTCTTCTTCTGCGGGCGCCGATGATGTAATAGAGGGCACCGAAGATGATCAGGGCAGCGCCGCCGATCATGCAGTAGAGGGCGGAGTTGCGGCCGGTTTCGGGAAGGGAGATACCCTTGGCGTTCTCAACGTAAACGTTAATATTGATTGTGCTTCCATCACTTTCAACAGACCCGGTCTCCTTACCATTCTCATCAACTACTGCAGTGCCGCCTTCTGCCTTGGCATTGCCGGCCCCGCTGGCGGTCAGCTGAGCTGCTCCGGTCTCTTTCTCATTCTCGTCACGGACAGCTGTGATTGTAACGATAACATCATCTGCGAGCTTGGTATATTTATCCGGAGCCTCGGTCTCTCTCAAGGTATAGCTTCCTTCTTCGAGACCTTTGACGGTTGCAAGGCCTTCGCCGCCTACAGAAACGATGGTATCGGTAATGTTTTCGCCTTCTGCTGTCTGGTCTTCTGCGACAACATAGGTGTCTCCATCTTTGACAAACTTGATAGCAGTGCCGTCTTCGCCTTTCAGCTGGAACTTGGCATCTGCAAGACCTGTGCTCGGAGCAACCTTGTCAACCTTATGTACGTTAAATCCATAAGTGAATGTCTTGGTCTCATCATTGAGATATTTATGGCTTTCGTCCTCGTTGGTATTATTGGTATACTCAAGTGTTACATCGTTGGGGTTGCCCTCTGTGCTGTCAACCTTGGCCTTCTCGTTCAGCTTGGCGGAGTAGGTGGCAACTACGGCCTTACCCTGGTTGTTATAAATGGCATCCTGTGTGAAGGTGATTGTCAGAACCTGTCCAT
Source organism: Eubacterium sp. (assembly GCA_017459345.1). Taxonomy (GTDB): domain Bacteria; phylum Bacillota; class Clostridia; order Lachnospirales; family Lachnospiraceae; genus Anaerobutyricum. The sequence goes on along the minus strand of JAFUDC010000181.1, from coordinate 20,234 downwards.
TAATTTCTGCTGTGTAATCTTTATCTGCTGTAAATCCTGCAATATTAAGGCTGTCATTATTGTAGGTCAGTCCCTCGGAGAAGGTATCAGTGAGTTCGAACATTAATTTGGTTTTATCTACATTTGCTTCGTAAGTCGGACTCTTAGTTGTGATCTGGAAATTGACATCATCGCCAATACTTACGTTGTTGGTCTTAACCTTTTCATTTCCTTCAACTATAACCTTTTCAAGATCTGTGGTATCATCCTTCAAAGTAATCTCTGTATCATCTGTCAGATCAACCAGAATCGGCTTGGTTGCAACCTCTTTGGCTCCACTGTCATCTTTATTGGCAGCTTCAGTGGACTGTGTCTCTGCTACAACATAGTAACCGATAGGAAGAGCTGCTGCTGTTGTGCCAATGGTTGCAGCCGGAGTAATTTTATTTGCAATGGCATATCTGGAGAGGGCTGCGGCAAGGGCTGCTGCATCTGTTGTGTTGTCATTGAGCCACCTTCTGTCACCGGTGATTACCGTGCCATCTTTTGTGATCTCATTCTGTTCATTCAGGCCATATGGCTTGCCATCAAAGAAAGCCTTAAAGCTATCTGCAACCGTGTAATTATATACGGCCTTTCCTTCATTATCCTGACCTACGACTTCTGCCGTCATAATCTGATAAGCTGAGTAGATGCTTCCATCTTTGGCATTTGTGATGGAAATATTCTTAGCTGCCGCTGTTTCTGCAAATACAGACATTCCCATGCTGAGAATCATAAGCATAGATAATAAGAATGCTGCAAAAATCCTGTTTGTTCCTTTTCTCTTCATGATTTTTCTCCTTCTTGTTTTTCTTTTTTGGTCTTTGTTTTCTTTTCCTGCCACGCCTTGGGGCATTATTGTTGATAGCTGCATATATGATTAAAAAACTCGCTGGCGGAGTATTTCATCCCGTATCAAAGAAATACGGCTCTATACGTTTCATGAGAGGAAATCACCTCCTGCCGTTCGTTCTTTCCGTCCGGAACCCTTTCCCATGAACAGCATGCCCATGCCGGTCATCACGAGTACCGGGCCAAACAGGAAGCACATCCATCTGCTGTTTCTGCCGGCCTCAGGCATGTCGATGTAGGGGTAGTTCCTCACCATAAGAACCTTGTCTTCATCGTTTAATGTTGCTATATCGGGGCAATCTTCATCGCCCTTTCCAAGCAGTCTGACATAATTGCCAGGATTGCTGCTTAAGCTGATCTCTCCGGCTGCGCTCACGGTGATGACTACATCTTCCGAAAGCTTCATGTATCCGTCCGGAGCCTGAACCTCTCTGATAATATATATACCTGGCTGGCTTTTCCCAAGGGAAAGTGTTCCGTCGCCGGCGGGCATCCAGTTTCCATCCTCTGCATTCCCGGGGATCCTGGTCTCTGTGCCGTTCTCCGACCTGCTCCAGAGGGCAAATCTTACCTGACTGTACAGGTCAGGTGTCATATTGCCATCCAGGGCGTTTACCTTCTTTATAATCAGTTCCGGCATCCGGGTGTTCACAAAGAGGGGGGTTCCCTCTGCAGAAACATTTCCCGCCACCTGACTAAGAGCATTGCCCTGGCCGTCGGTGTATTCTACCGCGGCTTTCAGTTCGCCATTCTGCCGGGTTACCGTAACCTTTGCCAGGTAGGTGTGTGTATCGTACAGGATCGATTCCGAGGAATCTTTGCAGCTTCCGCTTTCTTCTGTGATCTGATAGGTAAAGATACCTTCCGTGGCAAAGGAGATTTTCCCGAAGGAAATTCTCCCATCCTCTCCATTGGTCACCGTACAGGTATTGTTCTCGCTGCCGGCAGGCATCGGGACTTGAAGGTCGGCAGTCTCACTGACTTCCTCCCAGTACCCTTCGTGCCAGACATTGGCCGTTCCACCCTCCCGCCATACCTGCTCGGTGGCGGCCTCATGCCAGACTTCTTCTGTGTATCCGTTAACCCATACCTTTTCTGTATGAGCTGCCACCCAGTGACGATAGTAACCGTCCACGTATCCGTAGTAATAACCGGTGGTGACCCATTCCCAGTCTGGTCTGAAAGAAAGACCTCTTCTCCATCCTTCAAACCAGGTGGCGGTCTCAAAATATCCATCCACCTGAACGGTTTCATAATGTCCCGGATGCCATACATACTCCTTGTAGGCCGGGATCACGACATCTTCATAGTAGCCGTCCTTGCTTTCTTCCTGATAATATCCGGCATGCCAGATCTTTGTGATTCCGGTTCCCTTTCCGGACAGGCCGGTGAGGGTGAACCGGAAGTCCTGCCCCGTCAGAGTTCCCTTCCGCAGCGTCTTTTCCGCGTTCAGCTCTGTCTCTGCCGGTGTGCAGGCATCCACCATGACCAGGGTGACATCTTCTACCACGGTACCTCCGACAGTCACTTTTCCATCTGCGGCTACCGTAAAAGCAATGTCCTCTGCAATCTCATACCCGTGAGGGGCTTCCAGCTCCTTTAAGATATAATCGCCGGGATTGATCGCCAGGGTTTGTACACTCCCATCCGTGGTGAACTGTCCGAGGACTGTTCCGTCTGTGGAGGTTACCGCCAGCTTCGCACCGCTTAAGGGGTTTCCCTCCGGATCTACCTTATTGACCTTCACCTGAGGCTTCAGGCGGTCAACCATCTCTATGACCACATTTTCCGTGATCTTGTCTCCGATGGTAAGGATCCCGTCCTTATCAATGGAAAATGCAATGTCTTCTGCTTTCTGATACCCTGCCGGAACCTCTGCCTCCGTCAGAGTATAGCTTCCGGGATCCAGCTTAAAGGAGACCTCACTGCCCTCTGTTGTGAATTGTCCGACCAGCCTGCCGGATGCCTCCCGGATTTCCAGAACGGCTCCCGTCAGCAGGTTCCCTTCCGGGTCAACTTTACGTATGGTGACATAAGGTTCGTAAACATCCACCATGGTGATGGCGGCTTCGCTCACCGATGTACCGTCGACTGTGACGTTCCCTTCCTCATCGACCGTAAAAACAATCTCGGCAGCCACCTTATATCCCCTCGGTGCTTCCAGTTCCTTTAAGGTGTAGGTTCCTGCCAGGAGAGTGACCGTGTGTTTCTTCCCCGAGGAGGTGAACTCCTCCACCATTTCTCCCCCGGCATCGTAGATTGCCAGCTTTGCTCCGGCCAGTGCATGGCCGGACTGGTCCACCTTATCAACATATATGTCAAATGTTTTGGGCTTTGGAAGGTCTCCATGATAATTCCTCAGATGTCCTTCACCATTGGTAACCAGATTATTACATATGATGATTCCGTTAAAATTACCGGCCTCAACGGTCACATTGGCATTTGGGGCCAGAATATGACCGAATGATGGGGTCAGGTCCGCCGGGATGATCACCTCCGATGCATTGGGGAAGTTAAAGATGACCGGCATGTCTTCATTATCCTCATTAGTAGATAATGTCTGTCCATTATATTTGATAACCTGGGGCACATACACAGTCCCGCTGTCCGTTATGGTAATAACCGTAAAATTATTATTGGACCCCTGAATCTCCAGCTTTGTTTTATGGGTGCCGAGATTGCTTAAGGTTACGCTGGAGCCCGCTGTGATATCTTTGATCTCCTGCCAATCTGACAGGCCGCTGTAAGTCTTTGTGCTGCTGCTTGCCATCAGGGAGGAGGTGGAAACCATGACGGACTTCAGTCTGGTCCAGTCGACGTAATGATCATTATACTCAATCGTCCCGCCGTGGTTATAGCCTTCGTCACTGCCCACACCGTTTAAGTACTTCCCGTCATCAGAAATCCTGTTGGATGAACCTACATATAAGACCTGTACCGGGTTCTGTTTCTGGCGGTTGTTAAAGCCCTGTCGGCCATTGACATATCCTGCCACATAGGAAGGTGTTACGGAGAAAGGACTGTCCGCAATACCATTGGCCCCCTGTCCCTCCGTGAGATCACCGGCAACCAGCACGCTTCCCATGGTATGCAGGTTGATCTGTGCATTACCGAAACAGACCATCTGATAGCCGCTTTGGATGATGTGCTTGATGTCATAACAGTCTTCACCAAGGACAGCCGTTGATACGGCTGCCGCCCTGGCCGGGGCTGCCATAAGCTTGAGGCTGCCTCCGGAATACGCCATATCAAGGGGGGCTTCTACAGGTGGTTCATCATCTTCCGGCTGTTGGGAAGATTCCACTTGCCCCGACTGAGTCTGACCGGAATCTGTCTCAGTTTCTGAGGATAGCTCTGGCTTAGCAGCTTCTTCTGCTATCTCCCTGTCATTTGCTTCATATATTGTATTGTCACTATCCGATGATGTCTGGTCGGTGGCTTGCTCAGCTTCCTGATTAATCTGAGCCTCGTCCTCCGGTTCACTCAAAAGCTCCTGTTCCGGCGATTGTACGGCAGTATCATCTTCTGTAAACTGCCTGGAATCTGCTTCCTCAGTCATAACAGATGGCCCCGCCTCCATGACCGCTTCCAAAAGATCTGCCTGCCCTGCCGGCTGACTTGTATCGTAGGCAGAAACATGCTTCGGCCATGTAAACCCGGAGGAGACCAGGATCAAAATCATAAGAAGAGCTATCCACCGTCTCCATTCCCTAATATTCATCTTTTTTATCATCCCTGTATAATAATTAATACTATTGCTGGTCAAATCACATTATATCAGCGAAAAATCACATAAAAATCACACAATGAGGTTAATTCATGTATAATTATCAATATAATAATATAGGTATACATACTGAAGACCTTCCCGATAATAATGGCTTTTTATGACGTTCGTGCCCTCTTTTTATAACGTTCGTGACTTTTTTAAGTTTTTTATGTAAAAATGCTTGACCTTTTGATTCATTTCATGTATAATTTAGACAAGCCATATTAGAGCGATTTTTTAGAGACAAATTTCATACTGTTATAAGGATAAAAGGCAAAACAGGCAAAAGCCTGCGACGCAAAGCTATAGGGACTGTAAAATGTCAGCCAGTTGCATTCTTAGATACGTGTAGGAGTATTAGTGTGACTGGGTTCATTCTAATACTTTTTTGTTTGAACCCAGCTTCAATCTTCATATTCTACCACTCTATTTGTATTCATGTTTGGTCATGAACCCGATAGCATCCTATAATAAGGGAGGACAGGGAGATGACTAAAAAGAATACATTCGCAAAATTCTTCCTCTTTATTATTACAGCATTCATCATATTGGCAGCACCGGTTCGGACTGAGGCAAAAGGTATCAACAAGAAGTCTGTCACTCTCCGGGTGAATCAGTCCTGCACATTAAAGGTCAGCGGCAAGAAGGCAAAATGGTCCAGCAAGAACAAGGCCATCGCCACGGTAAGCAGCAAGGGCAGAGTCAAGGCAAAAAAGGCCGGCAAAACCCGTATCATCGCCAAGGTCGGCAATAAAAAATATACCTGCAAGGTTACCGTAAAGAAAGCGGCATCAAAAAAAGCAGCTGCCTCTAAGACAACTGCTAACAAAACAACCTCCAGCAAATCAACATCCACTAATACTACATCCAGTAAGTCAACATCCAGCAGCACTGTTTCCAACAGGACAACGAATAACACCTCCTCCGGCAGCAATGCAGGCGGATCCTCCAGTCCGGTCAATTCCATGACCGCCCAGGAAAGAACGATCTACAATGCGATGATCGCTCAGAAAAGAGTCCTTCCCGAAGGAATGAGATGGACAAACGCCAACTACTACAGATGGAATGGCGGAATCTTCTCCGGCGGTTACGGCTGCTCTGCTTTCGCTTTCCGCGTAAGTGATGCGGCTTTCGGCACAGCACCCGCAAGACAGCATACAAACTTCTACAACATCAAAGTGGGCGATATCGTCCGCCTGGAAAATAACACCCACTCTGTTATCGTATTAAGTAATAACGGCAGCACTCTGACTGTGGCAGAGGGCAACTACAATTCTTCGATCCACTGGGGACGTGAGATTTCCCTTTCCCATGTAAGGGCAACAGGAACCTACGTTATGACAAGATACTAGTCTTCCCGCTCCTCTTCCTCCTCACAGGACTGACGGATCTCATCGATGGTCCCATTATCCAGCAGACGGATGAAGACGGATAATATCCCGGGATCGAACTGGGTTCCGGATCCGGCAATCATTTCCTTTCTTGCAGAAGAATTGCTCATGGTATCCTTATAGGTTCTCCTGCTGACAAATGCATCATATACATCAGCCACCGCAATGATCCTTCCGATGATGGGAATCTCATCCCCGGCCAGTCCTCTTGGATATCCGCTCCCGTCAAATCTCTCATGATGATATCTTGCCCCATCCTCCAGGTAGGAGATGGTGGAAATGGCGGAGAGGATATTGGCTCCTATGGTGGTATGCTCTTTGATACTCTCGTATTCCTCCGGCATCAATCTCCCCTTTTTCTTCAGGATTGAATCCGGAATCCCGATTTTTCCCACATCATGAAGGAGGGCAGTCTGATAAAACTGCTCCACAATATTCTCGCTGTATCCCATCTGCCGGGCTATAGCCCTGGTGTAACCGGCAACCCGGATAGAATGACCCTTGGTATCGATATCCCTGGCCTCCACGGCATGAACGATGGCGGCAATGGCCTGCAGGGAGAGCAGCTCAATCTCCTGAGTCTTTTTCCGGATCCGGCCATGCAGGTCTCTGTGCAGGTCTTCAAGCTCTAAGGTATTGGATATCCGGCGTTTTAACACCTCGGGGACAATGGGCTTGGTGATAAAATCACTTGCTCCCATATTCAGGCATTCCACCTCCACATCCTCATCCTTGTTGGCGGTCAGAAAGATGACAGGAATATTTTTATGTCTGGGATTCATCCGGATGGCGGCAAATGTTTCCCTTCCATCCATCTCCGGCATCATCAGATCAAGTAATATCAGATCCGGTGTCTTCTTTGTCATAAACTTCAGGGCAGCCTTCCCGCTGATGGCCAGCATCAGATTGTAGTCTTTTTCTAGTATATCCCTGATAATCTGAAGGTTTGTCCGGTTGTCATCCACAACCAATATGGTATGTTCCTTCATTGCTCCCACCTCACGTCAAACTTAGTATCATCTCTTCCAGTTTATCATACTCAAAGCCTCTGCATAGCTCAAGCATAATTTCCAGCTGCTTCTCCAGCTCCGGGGGGTACCGTTTTTCATTAAGTTCCAACAGAATGTCCTCCACCGTCATATAGTCCATATCCTCACAGGCTGACACCAGCTGATTGATGGTCTCTTTTGGGAATCCGTTCTCCTTGGGCGCAGAATGACTCTTGGTCTGAATCAGATATTTCTCCACATAGCGGCCCACATTTTCCGCAACAAGGAGTAATTCATCATGAAATACATAATACTTCATCTTGATCCCATCCCAGTTCCGGTGCTGTCCGTCCATCTCCAGCTCCTGGGCAAGATCTGCCAGCCGGCTTGCTCCCACGCCCCGGGATGCCCCTTTGATGGCATGAACACAGATGGTAAAGTTGTCGATATCCTGTCTGTCAAAGTAGCCGGCCAGTTCTCCCTCTCTGCCTGAGATATCTACATAATAGGTTTTCAGTATGTCATGGTAGACAGACACGGATCCTCCGTAGAGATCCAGACATTTTTCGGAATCAATCCCCTCAATGGATTCAAACAGATGATAGAGAGCCGGCTCATTTTCCGGTGTCTCTATATCCTCTTCCTGACTCCCGGCTTCCGGATCAAGGTAGCTAAACTCTTTTTCCGGCTCGGGATAAGGACCGGCGCCCGCAGGGCTTCCCAGCAGGCTGCGAAGCAGGATCATGTTCTGGGAGAGCAGGGCATTGTTCTGCTCAAGGAGCTGGCCCAGGAAGCCCTCCGGGACATTTCTTCCCGAAATTCCAGTCCCGGCTCCGGCCATGCCTGTTCCGGGGGAATCATACAGGCCGGAAATTGCCGGCCTCCTGTGGGGGTGGCGGGACTCCACATCTCTGCGGATGGAGTCGTTGATCTTATCCATGTATCCTTCCGGAGCCTGGGGTTGTACATAGCGCTTCAGGACCCGGTTAAGCTCTGTCATCTCAATGGGCTTGGCCACAAAGTCATCCATTCCCGCCTGAAGGAAAAGCTCCTTTGCATCGCTCATGGCATTGGCAGTGAGGGCGATGATGGGTACCTTCTTATAATAATCTCCCTGCAGATTTCGTATATGTCTTGTAGTCTCAATTCCGTCCATCTCGGGCATCATATGATCCATGAAGATGGCATGGTAGGAGACCACCTTAACCATCTCGATGGCCTTAAAACCGCTGGCGGCTGTGTCAATCTTCATCTTGTAGGGCGACATGAGGCCCTGGGCCACCTGGAGGTTGGTGGTATTGTCATCCACGATCAGAATCCTTGCAAAGGGCAGGGGAATGATCTGGGACCGGTCAAAGGTTTTCCGCTTGACGCTGTTTACAATCTTATCCCCGTTTAAGGCATTGATAATCTGAAGGCTGATCAGGGGCAGCTGGATCTGCTTATACCTCATATAGAAGCTTTCGGGATGCTCATCGCTCTCAAGAATCAGGAAGATGTTATCCAACTCGAACATAAACTCCAGCTTTTCCCTAACCTGGGGGAAGTTCTTCCTGCGGATGAGAACATGGCTCATCCCTTCATACTCCCGCACTTTATCCGGCTCCCGGCAGACCTCAAAGCGAAGTCCCAGTCTCTTCATGGTGCTGCTTAAGCTGTGGATGATCGCCTCGTTGCGTTCGCAGATGAGAATACCTATCCTTTCCCTGTTCCTGACCTGCCCGATGGGTTCCCTGCCGTCAACCTTCTGGATCAGCCGAACTGTAAATGTACTTCCCTTTCCGTACTCGCTCTCCACCGTCAGATCTCCACCCATCATTCTTGCCAGGTTGCGGCTGATGGACAGGCCCAGACCGGAGCCGGATATCTGCCGGTTTTTCTTAGTATCCACCTGGGAGAAGCTCTTAAAGAGCTTGCTTAGATCTTCCTCCCGTATACCGATACCGGTGTCCTCCACCCTGAAAACCAGCTCAATCCTCTCCTCATCCAGCATCTGCCCCTTCATGACAAGGCGGATATGGCCTTCCTGGGTAAACTTGACTGCATTTCCCACCAGATTCAGAAGAATCTGCTTGATCCGGACGTCATCCCCGATATAGCGCATGGGCAGGGAGGGATCGATATCCATCATAAAATGTACTCCGCTGCTGGCAAGCCTTACCACAATCACGTTGCTTATGTCCATCAGGACCGAGGGCATCATATAGGACACATCATGAATCTCAAACTTTCCTGTCTCAATCTTGGAAAAGTCCAGTATATCGTTAATGATGGCCAGGAGGCTGGACCCGGCATTCTGGATGGTGTTGATATCCACCAGAACATCCTCCGGCAGAGGCTTGCCCAGGAGGATCTCAGAAAGACCCACAATGGCATTCATGGGTGTCCGGATCTCATGACTCATGTTAGCCAGAAATGCCGTCTTGGCCCGGTTTGCCTCCTCGGCGATGCTGGCGGCTTCCCGGAGCTGTTCCTTGATATCCTCCTCTTCCTGGACATCCCGTCCCAGGAGGAGGATCAGGTCCTGATGATCCTTATAGAACATAAACTCCACCTGCTTCCAGGAAACGGTTCCCTTGTCTGTGATCAGCTGAACCTTGATCTCGTACTCTCCCCTCTCTGAGATGAGAGGAACCAGTTTCTCCGGCAGCATGGTTGTCAGAAGTTCTCTATCCTTGTCCTCATAGGCCCGCTCCTCTATCAGCCTGTAAACACCCTCGGAATAACAGTCTTGTCCCTTATGGTGGAATCCCACATCATTACCCTGACCGGACTCGATCAGGGCCGTCACGGTATCCTTGCCGATATCAATCAGACTGGCCTCCTCATAGTGGTTTAATATGGCAAAGCGGCTGACCTCCTCCATCATGGTGGCCTCATCTCTGACCTTGTGAAGCTCCTCGGTATTCTCCATGATTCCAAGGATCACCAGGGGCCTGCCTTCCTCATCCTTCTCGATGGTCTCCAGGGTGATGGTGGTCCAGGCACCGTTGATATCTCTCAATTCACAGCTGGCATACTCCTCCCCGCCCAGGCATCTCTCATATAAATCATCATGGACATCATAATATTCCGGAGAAATGCAGCAGTCACGGAAACCATTCGGCATATTATCAATCTGATCACCCAGATGATAGGTCTCTCTCAATCCCCTGGAGCTGATCCCATAGTTCTCCCTGATATAGCAGGTAAACTTCATGATTTTCATGGATTCGAAGGCACGGTTAGTCATGAGCTCCCGCTGCTGCCGGCGGCTTTCCTCCTGGAAAAGCCGCCGCTTGGGCTCATCAATATTCTTCATGGAAAGCCAGACCACCTCAGGAATTCCCTCTTCATCACGGCTTACCAGCTCCAGCTCGCAGAGCACCCAGTAGGCCCCCTTCTCATCGCCCTCCTCCGGCTCAATCATGATTTCCGTGTCATAGTCCTCCTTTTCCTGAAAAAGCTGTTTCAGCAGCTCCACATTCATGAAGTTGAGCATCTCATCCCGGTGGGCGCTGACCACGCATTTATTGGCCAGATTCTCAAAGTAAGCCTCCACATCCTCTATCACCTGTTCCGGTGTCAGGTTGATGGAAACCGCCCTTTTGTCCTTCAGATTGACGGAAAAAATTACCCGTTTTTTCTCCAGCAGTGTTCTGTTCATCCTTATATCCTCTCGTGTAAGTTCATTCTATTATGTGAATATAACATATAATGGCCTTTAAAACCATATTTTTTTGTACAAATTTCAAGCACTACTTAGAGCTTTCCTCCGTTCAAAAGTTCCTTAGGCGCTTCCAACTTCATAATCAGTTCAAGTCCGGTTCATGCCGGACTTGAACCGGGCTGCTCTTCAGTCTGCCTTGAGAATCAATTTCAGTACTCTTCTAACAGAGTGTATCATATCTTCCCTGCTGATCGCTCCTTTTTCAAGAGCCATCAGCAGTCTTTCCGGATAGCCGCAGCCCATCTTGATGTCATTGCCTGCCAGGAGCTCCTTATAATGCTCCCCATGAGTGTACCAGTCGGAGCATACCACCCCTTCATATCCCCACTCATCCCTCAGGATTCCTTCCAGGAGTTCCTTATTCTCCGAAGCCCGAACCCCGTTGATCAGGTTGTAGGAGGACATGACAGCCCAGGGGCTGGCCTTCTTAATAATAATCTCAAACTGCTTCAGATAAATCTCCCGCAAAGCTCTTTCGGAAATCCGGGAGTCGCTTTCCTTCCGGTTGGTCTCCTTGTTATTGCAGGCAAAGTGCTTGACAGTGGCTCCGGCTCCTGTGGACTGGACACCCCGGATGAGAGCTGCTGCCAGTTCCCCTGCAAGGACAGGGTCCTCGGAATAATACTCAAAGTTTCTCCCGCACAAGGGATTCCTGTGAATGTTGACTGCCGGCGCCAGCCAGATGTAGAGATTATTCTCTCTCACCTCTTCGCCTGCCACCCGGCCCATCTGGCCAAGAACTTCCCGGTTCCAGCTGGAGGCCAGCTGGGTAGCACAGGGCCATGCCGTGGTATAGATCTCATAGTCAGGCAGGATGCGGACACCCGCCGGCCCGTCCGTGGTCATAAGGCTGGGAATACCGTAGTTTTCATTATTGCCAAATCCATAGGTATTGGCTATACCCCGGTTGGGCTGACCTCCCAGGAGGTCAGCCAGTTCCAGATCACTGAGCTGGTCCATGAAGGCCTCTAAATCTGCCCTGCCCTCTGCCACATCCATCAGGTCTATATGCCCTTCCGGTTCAGAGTCAGGAATCTTATGGCCTCTTCCCCGGATGGGCGGCATGATCCCCTCGATGGGGGCATCAGACCAGCCCAGTACATTTTCCATGTAATTGTTGGGCTGTCGCTGCGGCAGTTCTTCCATAGTTCCGTCTGACCGCATTCTTTCACCCAGCTGTTCGGGACTGCACTTTGAGGACAGCTGCTGTATTATTCTATCTTTCTCAATATGTAACTGATAATCGATGCAGGCCGCATCCCGGACGGAATTACCCACATAGAACCTGTAGATTCCCTCTTCCAGTACATATGCAGACTTCTGAATCTTTCCCAGGTCATCGAAGGAAGCAAAGGCATAATATGGAATTTTAAAGGACAGAAGCTGGTCCTCTCCCGGTGCAAGTTCTCTGGTCTTTGCAAAATCCACCAGGGCCCGGGACGGTTTGCCAAGCTTGCCGGCAGGTGCCTCAACATAAATCTGGACAACCTCCTTGCCGGGACGGGAGCCCGTGTTTTTCACCTTTATGAGAAGATAGGTACTACATTTTCCCGGTCCGGCCAGAATAGTCTCAATCTCGAAGGAGGTATATGATAAACCGAATCCGAAGGGATAATTCACTTGGGCCTGCGCCTCCGACATTGTCTCAAAGTAGCGATATCCCACGTAGATATCGTCTGTATAGTTCACATAAGTATGGGATTCATGGAAGCCCTCGGTGGAAGGATATGCCTCCAGGCTGTCGGCAAAGGTATCCGGCAGTTTTCCGGAAGGGCTCTCGGCACCAAGCAGGAGGTCTGCCGTGGCCAGTCCCCCCTCCATGCCCCCCTGCCAGCTTAAGAGGACGGCTGAGATGGCCGGGTCAGCTGCAAACCAGGAAGTATCCATGACGCCGCCCACATTTAGTACCACCGCAATCCGGCTGAAGCGGGACTTTACCATACTGATCATCTTTCTCTCCTTGTCAGTCAGGTAATAATCACTCTCCCCGAAAATGGCCTCGCTGGCCTCAGATAACTCCCTCTCCGAATCCAGCTGACTTTCATAATAGTTGGTCTTCCGGTCCCAGCCCTCCCCTGAGAAGCGGCTGATCACGATGAGGGCCGTGTCCGTGAAGGCAGCAGCCCCTTCTATCTGATCGTCGGAAAGCTCTGCCTCCGCCATAAGCCCCGGCAGGGCACCCCGGTCATACTCTTTCTCTACATAATCTTTATAGTAATTCACCAGGGGCTCATACATCTCAATCGTATCTTTATGCATGCGGAAGCCATCATAAAGATTGTGCACATAGGCCACGCTGACATCTCCGCTGCCGCCGCCCCCCTTCACATAATCAAAGAGGGCCTTGCCGAAAATGGCCACCTTCCGGCCCGGGGCGAAAGGCAAAACATTATTCTCATTTTTAAGCAGCACCATGCCCTCCCTGGCAGCCTGCCGGGACAGGTCCAGGTGCTCTCTTGAAGCTGTCACATAGGGCCTGCCTTCATATAAAGGTTTATTGGGCATATATTTTGCTCTGGTCCATTTTTTCATAGATTTATATACCTCCTATTATTCATCCAATCAGGTGTTCTATCTTCACATTGCTTCTATAATATACTGATCATCTTGTTATGCATTTTCTTAATGTTGACTGTTATGCATATCAGGTAAATACTTCTCTGATTATAACCCAGATCATGATTTTTGTGGAGAGCAATTTATATTATAGTTGTCATCTATTCTGGATGCAAAAAGACATGCCGTAATCTTTTAAGATGATGTCAATCATATGGGCACCATTTTATTCTGAGAAATCAATTGCACAAATAAGATTTTTGTAGTATGCTATCTTAGTCTGACTATTCAATCGGAGGCTTCATCAGAAGGGAGTCTCAATCTTCTTTCTGATGAAAATGGAGATCACAACATATGGAAACCAATATGACCCAGGGCAGGCCCCTTGTTATTATTCTGCGCTTTATGCTGCCTGTTTTCCTGGGAAATGTATTTCAACAGTTTTATAACATGGTCGATACCATTATCGTCGGGAAATTTGTGGGGACAAGGGCCCTGGCGGGGGTCGGTTCCACCGGGACCATCATGTTCCTGGTCATGGGAACCTGCATCGGCATGGCCACGGGCTTCTCCGTCCTGACCAGCCAGAAGTTCGGCGCAGGTTTAGAAGATGAGACCCGGCGGTCCGTGGCCAACGGCATTCTTTTATCTGCCATAGTGGTTATCGTGACGACTACAGTCAGCCTGGCCATCATGCACAGAGTGCTCCATCTGATGAACACACCGGATGATATCTATCAGGATGCTTATAATTACATATCCACCATATGCAAGGGTATTGTGGCTACTGTCTTCTATAACCTGTTTTCATCCTACCTTCGGGCCATCGGGAACAGCAGGGTCCCCTTATATTTTCTGATTTTTTCTTCCCTGCTGAATATCGTGCTGGATCTGCTCTTTATTGTGAATTTCAAGATGGGAACCGCCGGAGCTGCCTGGGCCACCAACATATCCCAGGGAATTTCAGCTATCCTCTGCCTGATCTTCATTATGAGCAGGGTCCCGGTCTTAAGACCCAGGAAAGAACACTGGAGATTCCATCCGGAGGACAGCAGGAACCAGCTGGAGACCGGCATCCCCATGGCACTACAGTATGCCATCACCGCCTCCGGCACCATGATTATGCAAAGTGCCATCAATACCTTCGGATCCACGGCGGTTGCAGCCTTTACCGCAGCCAGTAAGTCCCAGACCCTCTTAAACCAGGGTCTCCTGTCCACCGGCCAGACCATGGCCTCCTACGCCGGACAGAATTACGGCTACGGAGCTATTGACCGGGTGGAACAGGGAACCAGGGATGCCATGAAATTCATCGTGGTATACTCTATTACAGCAGCTGTGATCTCCCTGCTTCTTCTTACCCCCATGCTGCGGCTCTTTTTCACCGCAGATGTGAATATGGCAGATATCCTGCCATGGGCAAGAACCTATGTCACTGAGTGCGTCATCTGCTACATCCCCCTGGGGATGATCTTCGTATACAGAAACACCATGCAGGGCTGCGGCTACAGCTTTCATGCCATGACCATGGGAATCGTGGAGCTCCTGGCCAGACTGGTCGCTGCCGCCGCCTCAATCCGACTGGCCTTATATCCTCTGGCTGTCGGTGCAGACCCCCTGGCCTGGATAACCGGAGGGATCTATGGATATATCATGTACAAGCATGTGATGCGTAAGATATATCAGAGAGGGGATTACCGCAAAGCAGCAGACTGAGAATCCGCCGAATAGCAAAAGAGTGAAAATAAGGCTGAAACACCAGGATGGGAATCCTATCCGTGTTTCAGCCTTGTTGCTTTTTAATGTGAACTATCTTCTCCCCTATTGAGAAGGAAGTCATAATTGAAACTAATGTCTATGACAATTGCGTGAGAGATGAAAGTTATCTGCAATTATATCTCACTGCTGAGTCTATCCAGATATGACCTGCATTCCTCCATAATCCCCTTGATGATGGAGAGGTCATCAATCACATCTCCCGTCTCCATAGAGTGGTCGGCATTCTCTGTGATAAAAAGAGGCAGCCGATACTCATCACACAGTTCCTTTATGGCAGCCGTCTCCGCCCAGGAGTCTGCGGTACCGTGGAAGACGATTCCGCTACCTGGACTTACAAACTGAAATGTCTCTTCCACGGGGGTAAAGTAAATATTTTCAGCATGAAAATGGTGCTTATTCTGCCAGGCAGCCGCCACCGCAGTCCCCACACTCTTAGAGAGAATCAGCAGCTGATCTTCCCCTGTGATAATCTCATCCTTAAGCATCTCTTCCGTCTGCTCAAGTGCACTCTCATAAACCTGTCTCATAAGCTGGGAATTCCCCTTCACTCCGTAGGGAAAGCCTCCATATCGAATCTCGATGATACGGTATCCAAAGCAGGCAGCCAGTTTCTTTCCATAATATAATAAGGGTTTATCATTGTGGTATCCGATTCCCGGGAAAACCAGGGCAAGTTTATTCATACATTTCCTCCAAATTCAGGCAAAAGTCCCAGACACAATTGTCTGGGACTAAAAAACAACCATACTTACAGACAGCCAAAATCAATCATAGCCTGCCTCAATGTCTCCTTGTGGGCATCGGTCATCTCGGTAAGGGGCAGTCTGGGCGATCCCACATTAAAGCCCTGCATGTTAAGGGCTGCCTTAACAGGAATCGGATTGACCTCGATAAAGAGCTGTTCTACCAATGGGAGAGCCTTAAGCTGAAGCTTCTTCGCCTCCTCATATTTTCCTTCCAGGCAATACATGACAAGGTCATGGGTCTGTCTCGGTGCCACATTGGCCAGGACAGAGATCACGCCGACACCGCCTAAAGAACAGACCGGAACAATCTGATCGTCGTTGCCTGAATAGATATCCAGCTGACCATCCACCAGGGATGCCAGCTTGGCAACCTGACTGATGCTGCCGCTGGCTTCCTTAATTGCCACGATGTTCTCCTGGTCTCTGGCCAGTCTTGCCATGGTATCCGGAAGAATATTGGTTCCTGTTCTTGACGGCACATTATATACGATGCATGGAAGCTTAGTTGCGGAGGCAATCTTGCGGTAATGGACATAAAGTCCATCCTGGGTTGCCTTATTATAATAGGGGGTTACCAGAAGCAGGCCATCTGCCCCGCGCTTCTCCGACTCCTCAGACATCATGACAGCATGGGCAGTGTTGTTGGAACCGGTTCCTGCGATAACCGGAATCCTGCCCTTAGTCCGCTCCACTGCAAAGCTGATGGCATCCAGATGCTCCGGGTCATCCAGGGTTGGAGCCTCTCCGGAAGTACCGCAGATAATGAGAGCATCTGTACCTCCTTCAATCTGGGCCTCAATCAGATTAGCCATAGAATCAAAATTAATCTCGCCATTCTCCTTCATGGGTGTCGCCAGGGCAACACCTGAACCTTTAAAAATCGACATATTAAGCACCTCCATAATAACGCTTCGTCTGCTGACGAAAGGTTCTCCCTCTAATATTTTGCATGCTAAAAATAAGAATTCTTCTTCCATCACAGGCATCTTTCTATGTTAATGTCATAGATTATGTGATGAAGAATATAAGATGATTTCTGATATCATATCACAATAGCTTCAATAATTCTACAGATGAACTCCGCTTTTTTCTTAAATATTTGTTACAAAATCATATGTTATTTAACAAAGTAACATGCTCTTTTATCAGGAAAACCTTTGCCTTTCCGGCATCGGAGGCTTGCATCTTCTTCTAATCCTCCCAGAACAGTTCATCCAAAGTTCTATCCAGAACCTTACATATGCTGATACATAACCTGATGGTCGGATTATAATCCCCCTTCTCAATGGCACTGATGGTCTGTCTGGACACCCCCACTGCCTTGGCAAGCTCTGCCTGGGAAAGGTCCTTTCCGGCACGGGCAGCCTTCAATCTGAGATTCTTCATTCCTCCACCTCACGATCTGTCAGCTTCCGTACCAGGCTGATCAGGCCGATCAGGGCAAAGAGCAGCCCGCAGAGGAGATTGACGGTTTGAATCTGCCACTTGCCATCTGCAAAAAGCTGTCCATCTTTCCAAGCCATGTAGGAAACAGCGAAATTAAATACGGATACTATTCCAAGAATGATGATATACCTGGTCGGATTTGTGTTAAGGCCCACATAGGCCCCCTTCCAGATACAGTAGGCAATCTGAACCAGAATTCCCAGCCAAATCACAAAAAAATGTATCACCGGTGCTTCCGCAGGCAGCTTGTTCCCATCACTGAAGGCAAGCAGCAGGGCCTCACATATCACCATAGTGTAGAACCCGTACTTATATCCGTCCCCCCGGATCCTCTTCTGCATCTCATCGTATTCCGTCTTGAATTGATGATCCTTATTGATAATCCTTGCAATGACCAGGGCAAGAATCAGACCAGCTAATACTCCTGTGAATATACCTAATGACCTTCCTGCAATACTCATGATATCCGCCTCCCTTTCGTTAGTAAAACATCCATAGCTTAAAGATACTATCATTTGACAATGTCATAATACCACTATGAATTGCATTATGTCAAGTATATTTTACATTTTTCTACTCATTATAGTCTGCCGAGCAAATATCATAGGTAAAGTTGAAGAATCGAGCGGCTCAAAAGTTGTATAAAAAAAGTTCAATCGGAATCGTCGAGACGATTCCGATTGAACTAGATGTTGACACTCAGAACTTCCGTCCTGCTCCGCCGTGATGTGACCCGGATGCTGTGGTATGGGTGGTTCCGGCTTCATGAGCTTCATGATCTCTCGGTCCGTCACCATCTCTGTCGATCTTTCTGCGCTCCACATGTCTGTCCAGGAAGGTGTCCTGGTTGACGATAAACTGAATATCACCGCCGTCCACCTTGTAATCCGATGCACCGGTCCGGCTCTTGCTGGTCTTTAAGCGGCTCCTGTGATATCCGCCCATGGCAAATGCCAGCAGGGCACCGATACCCAGATCGCCAAAGAGCCATCCCGGAGATACGCCCCGTGAACCGCCCTCATCAAAGGACTGGCCGAGCACGGAGTCGCAGGCATCTGCGTAGCCGCTTACTGCATCTGCATAATCTCCCGACCGCAGGTCATCAAAAATCTCGTCCAGAACACGGTCATTATCCGCATCAGAGAAATAGGCGTTGGCCGTCTGGTCCGTGGCAATCCGCACCTCCCGGTTAGATGGGTCATTCTGATCGACATAGATCAGCAAAGTCGCTGTACCGTTCTCCCTGCCGGAACCCAGCCCGGTGCTGTCAATCTGATCATCCACGTAGCTCTCTGCATCGTAGCCGGCCAGATCCCCTGCAGTGATGACGGCAATATCGCAGTCTCTCTTGCTGCTGACCTTATCGAGCTTCTTTATCAGCTTACTCTCCTCCTTATCGGTGAGGAGGTCGGCATCATCCCTTAAAAGAGATGCTCCGGATGCAGCAAAAACTGTACTGGCTGCCATCAGCCCAAAAACCCAGAAGAAGATGACCAGAAGCATGGGAATCAATACATGATATCTTATAACATATCTCTTACTCATCCTTCCACCTCCTAGATCAGCTTGACAATCCACATCAATATGTAGATGATGATACCAAAAAGCACGGCCCGAAGACCCACATACTTCCAGTAAGCTCCGTTATCCGCCGGCAGGTCTCCCACCAGCCGTCCGGTCTGTCCGTTCATGGCAAATGTATACTTCTTTCCCTGCCAGGTTGTGTTGAGGAGCCATACAGGGTAGAGGGCATACCAGTACTTGGAGCTTAGTATCTGAAAATCACTTTGTTCCACATTCACCGAGGAGTACTCATTACAAGTAGCACGGAAGGCCTGGGTCGTGGAATTCTTCATCCTCTCCTCGGCCCTCTCAATACATTTATCCTGAGGGATATCATAGCGGTCTGCCATATATCCTGCCAGATAGGCCGTCTTAAAATCGACCAGGCCCTTCTTGTCGTAAGGCTCGATGGACTCCATGAGTATATGGTCAATCTTGCTGGAACCATCCACAGGGATATGGGTATAGCTCATGGTGCCGGACCGGTCCAGACGGTACTTCTCAATCTCCCTGCACTCATAATCGCCCTCCGTATACTCTCTTACCTTCTCGCCGGTATAGACTGCATCCAGCTCCACATCGGCATCATAGAGCCAGAAAGGAACATAGATCCCCTTGATCTCATCGATGTGGGCACTGCTCTTAAAGAAGGGAGGCAGAAACTTCTTGCCGGTAAGATGCTTGCGGTAAGCCTCCTTGGCGGCATTCTTATCATGCTTAAAGGGGATAATAAAGTCCGGACGTAGGTCTCCTGCAAACTGCTCCTTCATTACCACCTGATTGCCGCAGTAGGGACAGTTGGCAGCCCCTGCCGTCTCATCCGCGATGATCTCCCCGCCGCAGGCACTGCAGGCATAAACCCGCATTCCTGCTGTCTCTCCCGGTTTCCAGTCGCCAGCACTCATGGGCTCCCAGAGACTGGCCTCCGCCTCCATCTCCTGCGGTGCGGCCATATCAATGGCAATCTCCGTACCACAGAAAGGACACTTGAGATTCTGGGTGGCTGCATCAAACTCTAACTTCGCCCCGCAGCCCGGGCAGGTAAACTCCTGAACATGTTCCATGGCTTTCCCCCTCTCTAATTATCAGTTAATTAAATAATGTACACGCCTTTATTTTCCCATATATTAACTGATATGTCAAGAATT
This sequence comes from Eubacterium sp., assembly GCA_017459345.1. Lineage (GTDB taxonomy): Bacteria > Bacillota > Clostridia > Lachnospirales > Lachnospiraceae > Anaerobutyricum. The sequence goes on along the minus strand of JAFUDC010000181.1, from coordinate 265 downwards.
CTTGGGTTCAAATCTTTTATTCTTAGGTTCACTGACTATTTAATTGAATAAGTCCAGCACCATGCGACAGGACAAGCTGTCATGCTAGCATGTAAAGCTGGCCTGGCATATGGTGCGACATGCCTAAGTATCCAAAGCGAACATCCGGTGGATGTTTGCGTGGAAACAGTATCGAGATGAAGCACGATTAGTGCGAAATCGAGATACTGTGGCGGATTGCGGGAGCTGCTTTAGCAGCGAAGCAATCCGTGGGACTTATTCACGC
>JAFUDC010000180.1 GCA_017459345.1 Eubacterium sp. | reverse complement strand
CGTGGCGAGACAGAAAGAGGAGGCCGGACAGGAGATCAGGATCTGCCTTATTGACCTGTCAGGTAACCTGGCTTCCTGGCAGGATAAAGGTTTATTCTCCTATATTAAGACTCCTTTAGAGGCAGGGGCCTTCTTTGAGAGGCTGGCCCGGGAATCTGAGGAGCAGGTACAAAGATCAGGTGCCGGCATAAGAGACAGGTATCTTATCCTGATTGAAGATATGGCCGGGCTTCTTGCTGGATCAGACCAGGCAGACTATGATATAACAGGATGCCTTAGTTACCTGTGGGAAAAAAAGTCAGTTAACCGGATCAGCTGGGTGGGAATCCTCTCCGGGGACGACTATATGACGGCAGCCTGCTCGGAGGCCTGGCCGCATTTTGCCCGTGATAAGGCCGGAATTCATCTGGGAGGGAACCTGATTGAGGATTCCTGCTTTGACCATGATTCCCTGGGTTATGAGGAGCAGATGACCAGGCTGCGGCCGGGAGAGGGTTACATGTTTTCCGGCAGTGAGGAAGCCAGGCGCATTGTAATTCCCCAGGTCTGATTCCTAAAGAAGAATGAATGAGTGCGGCTTATCCGATTTTTCTCGTTAAAATAACAGGAGGTGATGTGACAAGGGAGATGATTTACCTTGATATCTATGTGGCAGCGGCAGATGAAAGTCTGGAGTTTCGCTGCGATGAAAAAGCCCCTATCGCGTCGGTGTGCAGGGATATATACCATACCCTGACCAGAAGATACGGGGGAGAGGCAGACAGAGAGTCTGATGCATTTACCCAGTTCTGGCTTTGTGATCCGGCCAGCGGACGGGTCCTCATGGAGGACAGAAGTCTTATGGAGGAGCAGGTCATGAACGGAAGCAGACTGCTGTTCCTTTAACAGATCTTTAAGGAATTCTGATACAGATGGAAGAATGATTTTGACGTTAAATAAGTTTTTTGTTATAGTAGCAATATAGCCAAAGTTGATATTACCATTTATTATTAAGAATACGGTAATTACTCTGATTGAATCGGAGGAAGAGAAATGGATTTCAGGATCGGTCAGATAATCAGGATGTAGAAGAAGCATCCCTGCGGCAGCAATGAGTGGGAGATTCTCCGTGTCGGTATGGATTTCCGCCTGGAATGCAAAGGCTGCGGCCGGCAGGTGATGGTACCCAGGAAACTGGTAGAGAAGAATTTTAAAGGCTTCATAGAAAAAAGCTGAATTCAGAAAATGGCACTTGTAATTAAAAAAGCTCTGTGATATAATGGTCAACTGTAGTGTAAAAATTCCTTGCTCTTCCTGGAGGGGGAGAGCCACAAAAGACCAGAAGGAGGTGCTTCAGATAACCATGAATAAGTATGAATTAGCAGTGGTTTTGAATGCAAAGCTTGACGATGACGCCAGAGCGGATGCCCTTGAAAAGGTTAAGGCATTGATTGAGAGATTTGGCGGTACAGTAACGAACGTTGATGAATGGGGTAAGAAGAGATTAGCTTACGAGATTCAGAAGATGAGAGAAGGATATTACTATTTCATCCAGTTTGATGCGTCCAGCGAAACACCGGCAGAGATTGAGCGTCGAATTCGTATCATGGAGCCGGTTATCAGATATTTATGCGTTAAGCAGGAGGCGTAACGAGCAGGAGGATTTCCATGAATAAAGTAGTTTTGATGGGACGTCTTACAAGAAATCCTGATGTGAGATATTCACAGGGAGAGAGATCGACGTGCGTAGCAAGATATACTTTGGCAGTCAACAGGAGATTCCGCAGAGAGGGCGATCAGGACGCTGACTTTATCAGCTGTGTGGCATTTGGCAGACAGGGAGAGTTCGCGGAGAAGTACTTAAAGCAGGGTACTAAGATCGTCATATCAGGCAGGATTCAGACAGGCAGTTATACCAATCGCGATGGAATCAAGGTTTATACCACAGATGTTGTGGTGGAGGAGCAGGACTTTGCCGAGAGTAAGGCTGCTGCTTCCGGATATGCAGGAGGCGGATACCAGCAGCAGGATGCATACCAGCCGGCAGCAGGATATCAGAGCCAGGCACCGGCACCTGCGCCAGCCCCGGCACCTGCGGCACCCCAGCCGACGATGACCAGCCGTCCCGCACCCAGTGAGGCGGTAAGCGATGGATTTATGACAATTCCTGAGGGAATTGAGGAAGAACTGCCATTCATTTAAGGATTATTTTTGGAGGTAATATCAATGGCATATAACAGAGAACGCGGTGATTCTTCCATGAGAAGAAGAGGCGGCCGCAGAAGAAGAAAAGTCTGCATCTTCTGTGCAGATCAGAATTCCGTGATCGACTATAAAGACGTTAACAAGTTAAAGAGATACGTATCTGAGAGAGGCAAGATCTTACCGAGAAGAATCACCGGTAACTGTGCCAAGCATCAGAGAGCGCTTACTGTTGCAGTGAAGAGAGCAAGACACGTTGCTTTAATGCCTTACACTGTAGAGTAATCATAAGAATAACCGCAGCATTAACCTCTGGTTTGTGCTGCGGTTTTTTACATCTTTCTAAAAAACACAATTGTCACATGCCGCCAGTCTTCGTTGCAGGTATATAAGACCAGGTCAGCCTTCCGGTCATCGATGGAGACTCCGGATGAGTCCAGGATATCGTGCTCCGTGTTAGTACCTGTGCAGATAGCGGAACAGATATATTCCGTTACCGTATCTTCAGTAAGCAGGAAGGCCCTGGTGGTTGCTGGCAGGCAGGACTTGATCTGCTCAAAGCCCTGGTTTTTGTGGTCTGCGATTACGGGCTTGTTAAATGAAGTCAGGGATGCGGCGGAATCTGCCCGGTCAGTGATTTCCTGTCCCTTGCTGCCGCCCGGTGTGAGATAGGCTGGGACCTGAATCTGAACCGTCGGTATGTAGAGACTTCCTCCGGACCCGTAGCTTCCGTAGAAGACCTTGTCCCCTTTCTCGTCAACCCAAAGACCGTCGATATCCCGGTTGGTCTGCAGACTGCCGTCAGAACCGTAAAAAGAATTTCCGACCCATTTGTTCCTAAGAAGAAGCCCCCTCTCGGAAAAACAGTAGCTGACATTCCCGATTTCAGTCCTTCCGGTAGCAGCGTGTCCGTCTTTGTGGAGGTAATAGCTGCCATAATCATCTTCAAACCAGCCGTCCCTGCGAAGCCTCCCCTTCTCGTCAAAGTTGTACATTTTCCCCTGTATCTTATTCCATCCGGCTGCCATGATACCTTTTTGGCTGAAATAATAGCGGGCGCCATCATAATCAAACCAGCCTGTTTTTATCCCGTCTGGAGTAAAATAATAGGTATTGCCTGATAAGGTAATCCATCCGGTCTTCCTGACTCCGTCTTCGCCGTAATAGGCATAGGAGTCCCCAATGGGAACAAGGCCTGTCTGCATAAGCCCATCCTGGTCAAAATAATACTCTCTCCCGCCGGTTTTGAAAGTCCCGGTGACCGGAATGCCGCCAATCAGGTAGCTTTTGTGTCCCTTCTCGCTGAACCAGCCTTCGTGCAGGGATCCATCGGAATCAAAGCGGCAGCGGGCGCCCTGGATGACTTTCCAGGTATCCCGCAGGATGTGGGTGTGGTCCCAGTAGTAGACCCGGTCTCCCACATGAATGAATCTGCTGGCAGAGAAAATCAGACAGGCAGGGATCAGAAGGACGAGGAAGAGGATTAGTATGAATTTGATAATCTTTGAGGATGTTTTTTTCATCCGGATTTCCCTTTAGATGGATTGAAGTTTATTAGATAGAAGGTTTTTTTGGCTGTACTTAAGCCGGCTCTGCATTCTGGGGCAGCCTGCGGAAAAACCAGACCATCATATAGAGGGAGGGTATGAGAGTCAGCACGTAGGACAGGGGCTGGGCCTCCTGGATTCCGGACAGCCCCCGGATGGCTGCAAGCAGGACCAGCAGGGGAATAAAGAGCAGGCCGCTCCTCAAAGAGGACATGATGGAAGCCTGGAAACGGTGGCCGGTGCTCTGCAGGGTCATCTCCGTCACGGTGCCAAAAGGCACAAAGAGGAGGGTACAGCACTGGAGTCTGAGAGCTCTGGTGCCGATGGATATCACCTCCGGATCATCACGGAAGATCCGGATCAGGTCTCCTGATTTTAGCAGTACCAGACAGCTGATGACAGCGATAATAATCTCTGAGAAGAGGATGGTGTAGCGGTATGCGGACCGCACCCGGCTATTCTTCCCGGCACCGAAGTTAAAGGCACAGATGGGCTGGTAGCCCTGGCCGATGCCCAGAGCGAAAGAGAAGATGAACATGTTGATTCTGGAGACGATGCTCATGGCGGCCACAGCGGCATCCCCGTATATGCCGGCCTCCTTGTTGAGGATCATGGTGGCCACGCTGGCAAGAGACTGCCGGATCAGGCTGGGAAAGCCCGTGCCGCAGATATCCCCGATCATGGAAAGGGAGGGGTCTGCCATGCGGATGGACAGCCTGGTCTGGGTTCTCCCGCTTAAAAACATGTAAAGCAGGATAAGAAAGCTGATATACTGACTGATGGCAGTGGACAGTCCCGCTCCGGCGATCCCCAGATGCAGGCCGAACATAAGGATGGGGTCACCGGCAATGTTCAGAAGTGAACCGGTAAGCAGTCCGATCATACCCAGGGAAGCCTTGCCCTCATAGCGGAGCATGTTGTTCATGACAAAGGAGCAGATCATGGCCGGACAGGCAGCCAGGATAAAAAGGATATAAGTCCTGGCATAGGGAGCGATAGTTTCTGTACTTCCCAGGAAAAAGACCAGAGGATGAATAAAGATCATTCCCAGTATCAGAATGAGGATGCCAAGAAGGAGGGCACAGAAAAAGCCCGTGGATCCTACCCGGCTTGCAGCCTCATAGTCCTTCTGACCAAGCTTTCTGGAAAGGATGCTTCCTGCACCCTGGCCGAACATGAATCCCACCGCCTGAATGATAGCCATAAAACCAAAGACGACGCCGACTGCCCCGCTGGCGCTTGTGCCCAGCTGCCCCACAAAGGCGGTATCTGCCATGTTGTAGATGCTGGTGATCAGCATACTGATGATCGTGGGGATGGACAGGGTGATGATCAGTTTCTGGACGGGGGTCTCCGTCATCTTTTTATATTGGGCTTCGCGATTGTTAGCCATGGTATACTCCTTTATGTATATTTCAAGTCCGCATTCTGCCGGAAATGTGTCAGTGTTTCGTTTATTGTAACCCAAAATCAAAAAATCTTCAAATAAATGTTGTATTTTACCCTTCTAATTGTATAAGAGTAAAGATGTTTCTTCCTTAATATATGGGACAAGCCAAATGTGCAAGTATATGGACAAATAACAAATATTCTGTCAGAAAACAGTTGAAAAACGCAAAAAAAAGAGGTATACTTTTAAATAACACTTTATTTTCTCTTTTTGCAAGGCCAGGTGATAGAATATGTCACAGATCCAGATTCCCTATCAGGAGGAACAACTGAATATTAACATCCTGACAGCGGCAAGCCGATGTATCGAGCTTTCTGTCCGTGAGGATCTGGCCATTGACATCAAGGTTCCGGTAGGAATGCAGTGGGAGATGGTGGAGCAGTATGTGGACAGAAACCGGCAGAAGATCATCCGTGAGTACGAGCAGGCTAAGATGAGAAATCATCAGGCCCTGCAGGCTACCATGGAGCTTCAGAACGGAAGGATTCAGTACAGGAACGGTCTGCGGCTGCCCTTCTTAGGGGAAATGACGCTCCTGCTTAGGATCGTTCAGATTCCCGAGCTTGAAGAAACCAGGATCTACACAGACCCGGCAGCAGGGGACTCGCAGATTCTGACCATCAAGACGGATAATGATGACCAGGACTTTATCCGCTACTGTGTCATGCGCTTCTATAAGAAATGCGCCGCAAAACTCCTCAAAGAGAAGGTCAGCACATTTGCTGAGAAGATGCAGCTGAGCTTCCGGGAGATTCAGATAACGGGCTTTGTCCGTGGAACCACACCCCGCTTTCCCAGGATGTCCTACCAGAACATTGAAATCCGCAGCCAGAAGACTCTCTGGGGCAGCTGCAGCCGGCGAAAGACTCTCAAGTTTGACTGGAAGCTCCTCATGCTGCCCGCTGAGGTGGTGGACTATGTCATTGTCCATGAGCTCAGTCATATAAGAAAGATGAACCACTCCAGGGCATTCTGGCGGGAGGTAGAAGCTATGATGCCGGAGTATAAGGAGTGCCGGAACTGGCTTGAGCGCCATGGGCAGGAATATGAAATCTTCTGATATTACAAATCCCCTGACGGAGGAATCTGATTATAGTCTTCCGGCAGGGGCTCTTTTTTCCACTGTGGATTTTTCCCCTTGCATTTTCCCGGAAACTTATATAAACTGTAACTATTCAGAGCCATGCAGGTTTTTGGGCAATGAGGCACTGAATAGTTACGGTAACCATTAACTATTCAGAGCCATGCAGTATTAAAAGAGGAAGCAGGAGGACTCATAAGCCGATGAGCTTAAAGACAGGCGATTACAAAAGAATAGATCATCCGATTCCTCCTCTGTATGATAAGGATTCGCGTGTATTGATCTTAGGCAGCTTTCCTTCGGTTAAGTCCCGGGAGACAGCCTTTTTTTATGGACATCCACAGAACCGTTTCTGGAAAACTCTGGCCGGGGTGCTTTCAGCGGATGTCCCTGTGACAGTCGGGGAGAAGGCTGCATTTTTACATGAGAACCATGTGGCAGTGTGGGATGTGATCAAAAGCTGTGATATCATCGGTTCCTCCGACAGCAGTATAAGGAATGTGGTTCCCAATGATCTCTCAGAGATACTCGAGGGGGCAGATATCCGCCGGATATACTGCAACGGGGGGAAGTCTTATGAGTATTACCAACGTTACATAGAGGATAAGACCGGGATTAAGGCGGCCAGGCTGCCCTCCACCAGCCCGGCAAATGCGTCATATTCTCTCGGTAGATTGATGGAAGAATGGCGGGTTATCTGCGGCCCTCTCAAGGCTGCACCCGCGGGGATCGGGCAGGTACTCCTGGCCTGGTATGATTACAACGCCCGCCTCCTGCCCTGGAGGAGTGATCCCTCCCCCTACCATGTCTGGATATCTGAGATCATGCTTCAGCAGACCCGGGTGGAGGCTGTTCTTAAGTACTATGACCGCTGGATGAGTGAACTGCCTGAGATTAAGGATCTGGCAGAAGTGGAAGAGGACCGGCTCTTAAAGCTCTGGGAAGGGCTTGGATACTATAACCGGGCCAGGAACCTGAAGGCTGCGGCCCTGGATGTGATGGAGAGATATGATGGGGTTCTCCCTGGTGATTACCAGGAGCTTTTGTCTTTAAAGGGTATCGGAGAGTATACGGCGGGGGCAATCGCTTCCATCGCCTTTGGCATCCCCGTCCCTGCAGTGGATGGTAATGGTCTGCGCGTTTTTTCCAGAAGACTGGGAGAAGAAGGGGAAATCGGCAGGCAGGCAGTGAAGCGGAGCCTTGCTCATGAAGTTTTCCGGGCCATGCCCAAGGACCGTCCGGGAGATTATAATCAGGCACTGATGGATCTGGGGGCGAGGGTCTGCCTTCCTAAGGGACAGCCTCTTTGCCGCATGTGTCCCTGGGAATCCGTCTGTCAGGCCCATAAGCAGGGGCGGGAGACGGAATATCCCGTGAAGGCGGGGAAAAAGCCACGGAGAGTGGAGAAGAAAACAGTATTTGTCATTGAGGTTGTTCCCGGGGGAACAGGGTCAGAGGATTCGGAAAGAAAGATTGCCCTCCATAAGAGACCTTCCGCCGGCCTGCTGCCGGATCTCTGGGAATTTCCCAATGTGGAGGGAGACTTTAGCAGTGGGCAGGCGGAGAAGCTTGCCCGCCGCTGGGGTTTGTCGGATTACAGAATAGAATCAGCCGGAAAGGGAAAGCATGTATTCAGCCACATAGAGTGGCAGATGACGGGTTTTATCGTGTCTGTCCGGGAGCTTCCGGAGGGACTTTTGGAGGAGATGGGCTGGGTGGCTGTGTCTCCTGAGACAGCGGCCAGGGATTATGCCATCCCATCGGCTTTTGAGTATCTTAAAAGAAAAATGCGATTAATTAAAGGATAGAAAATGCTTGAACATATTAGCACACATATAGATGAACATCCATATAAAAGGAAATGTATTTATGAAAATAAAAATGCATATTATTATAAACTCTGCAGATTGATCCTGTGGAGCCTGTGCCTGATGGCTCTGGGGCTCTTTTCAGGCGGCCTGTCCGGACAGCCTGTCCGGGCCGCCAATGAGGATGCCGCGGAGGAAGATACCGCGGCAAAGAGTCTTAAGTCCATAAAAAAAGGCAGTGTGACCTACATCATTGCCTTAGATCCCGGTCATGGGGGTAATGATACGGGAGCTGACGGATGGAATTCCTCCGAGAAGAGATTAAATCTTCTGATCGGTACATATTTAAAGGCGGAGCTTGAAAAGTATGACCATGTAAAGGTAGTGATGACAAGGGCGGAGGACAAGTATGTCGGCCTTCATGACCGCACTAAGATTGCCAGGAAAAAGAGTGCGGACCTTCTGGTCAGCCTTCATAATGATTCCTGGGATCCCGGCACTCCCTATGATAACGGCTGCAGTATACTGATTGCCAAGAAGGGATCTTATAAGCCGGACATGGCAGACCAGGAGCTCTATCTTGCACGGAGTATCTTAAGTGAGCTTGAGAAACTTGGGCTTAACAACCGGGGTCTGGTCAGAAAAAAATCCAGCAGGGTTAAGCAGTATGAGGACGGGTCGTCGGGAGATTATCACGCCATCATCCGGGACGGCATGATCTACAGCATTCCCAGTATCCTGATAGAGCACGCATTTTGTGACAATAAGTCGGATTACAGGAAGTTCTTAAAGACCAACAAGCAGCTTAAGAGTCTGGCTGCCGCGGATGCCCGGGGGATTGCCCGTTATCTGGGGCTTAAGCGCAGTGATACCCAGGAGGTTCTGGAACCCATCGAAGTCAAGGGAAAGTTGCAGTACAGAGCGGAGGATCCGGGGGCATATTATAAGCTTGCCAGAAAGGCCTACTATATCAGCCAGTATGAATCCATGATGGAGGCAGGCCGGCTGCGCCACCAGTCCAACCTTAATCTGTCTGAAGAAGGACATCCCCGTCATGTTGGCATTGAATCTGATGAGATTGCGCGTCAGCAGGCCCTGGATAAAGAAGCAGCCGAGAAGGCCAGGGAGATCAAAGAAGCCAATGCAGCTTCTGAGAAGAAGCTTGGCAGATTATATCTGCTGATTCTTGCCGGCTTTGCCCTGCTCTGGCTGATCCGGGAGATTGACTTCGGATTCCGCATAAGCTTCAGGGTTCGCCGCCGGGGAGAAAAATATGCAGACTGGAAGTGTCAGGAGCTGCAGTATAATTATTGTGTTAAAATGATAATGGCAGAGGGGGAGACATATGGAACAGTTGATCGTGCTGGGAACAGGCAACGCATCAGTCACAAGATGTTTTAATACCTGCTGGCTTCTGCAGGATGAGAAGGACCGTTACTTTATGATCGATGCCGGCGGGGGAAACGGTGTGTTGACCCAGCTGAACAAGGTTAATGTACCGGTAAGGCAGATACATGAGCTTTTTGTGACACATGAGCATACTGACCACCTCCTGGGGGTAATCTGGGTGATCCGTATCATAGGTCATCAGATTCTTGCCGGCAAATATGAGGGGAATCTTGACATTTACTGTCATGACGGCCTGGTGGATAAGATCACCACAATCTGTCAGATGACCCTGGGCAGCAAGATCAGCAGACTTTTTGGAGACCGGATCAGGATTCATGTGGTTGCTGATGGAGAGGAAGTGCAGATTCTGGATTATCCGGTGAAGTTTTTTGATATCCGGTCTGATAAGGCCCGGCAGTTCGGCTTTGTCGTAACCTTGAATAATGGGAAAAGGCTGACATTCTGCGGTGATGAGCCCTGTCAGGAACATTGCTATGACTATGCCCGGGGAGCAGACTGGCTTCTTCATGAGGCATTCTGTCTGTATTCGGAAAGGGATAAGTTTAAGCCATATGAGAAGTTTCATAGTACGGTGAAGGACGCGGCCCGGCTGGCTGAGGAACTGGGAGTCCGCAATCTTCTCCTCTGGCACACGGAAGACGACAACATCAGGAGGAGAAAGTCCCTCTATAAGAAAGAGGCAAAGCATTATTATCACGGCAGAATTTACGTGCCTTATGACGGGGAGAGGATTCTGCTTTGACAAGATTCTG
>JAFUDC010000179.1 GCA_017459345.1 Eubacterium sp. | reverse complement strand
AGGCTGGGTACGGGGGGCATGGTGACCAAGATTCATGCGGCGGAGATTGCCATGAATGCTGGAATTGAGATGGTTCTGGCCAATGGCAAGGAGCCGGAGAATATCTATCGGATTCTGGATGGGGAGAAGGTAGGAACCAGGTTTACGCCTTATAAATGATCCAATTACCTAATAATCCAATGGCAGTACGGAGATTGTAGGTTGTAATTAAAAATGATACGAATGGGGTTCTGCCCGGTTATTTTTATATTATAAAATTAAATATAAACATTACATTCTGTCATATATATTTCTCCTTCTATGAAAATCAGTCTCTTTACCCTGAAGCACATTGTGTGCTATATTTTACTGGTATGATGTCCGGGTAGAATCAGACATGGCTTAGGTTTTGAACATAGGCCGGATATAGAGTCCTGTATGATCTCTGATGATTTCCGGATGATCAAATCTACTACTAAGGAGAGAGAGTTTTTATGAATTCAGCAACAATTATTATAGCAATCACCATGGTCGCCTACCTGTTTGCCATGCTGATGGTCGGTGTCATCTTCAACCGTAAGGGCGCCACAGAGACATCAGACGGATTCTATATCGGCGGACGGTCTCTGGGACCCCTGGTTACAGCCATGAGCGCAGAAGCTTCGGACATGAGCTCTTATCTGCTGATGGGACTGCCCGGACTGGCATACATCGCAGGTCTTGCGGAGGTATCCTGGACTGCCATCGGACTGGCAGTGGGAACCTATCTGAACTTCCTGTTTGTATCCAGGCTCCTCAGGAGATACTCCGCAAGAATCAATGCATTTACCATTCCGGAGTATTTTTCCAATCGATATGGAGACAGCCGCCATGTGATTTCCTGCATTGCAGCCCTGATTATCCTGATTTTCTTTATTCCTTACACTGCTTCAGGTTTCAAGGCTGTCGGAACACTGTTCAATACTTTATTCGGGATTGAGTATCATCTCGCTATGCTGATTGGTGCTGTGATCATCATATCTTATACTACCCTGGGAGGATTCCTTGCGGTTTCCACCACGGACCTGATTCAGTCCATCTTTATGTCCATCGCGCTGATCATCATCGTCTTCTTCGGCATCAACATGGCCGGAGGTTTGGATGTAGTCATCCAGAATGCCAGGGAGCTTCCGGGCTATCTGAATCTGGGTCAGGGTTATGTGGCACCGGATCCTGCGACGGTAGATCTGACTCAGGCAGCAGGCTGGCTGCAGGGAACTGCCGGTTCCTACGGCTTCCTTCCTGTTGTATCCACATTGGCATGGGGGCTTGGCTATTTCGGTATGCCCCACATCCTGCTCCGCTTCATGGGTATCCGTGATGAGAAGGAGCTGGTATTATCCCGCCGTATCGCAGCCATCTGGGTTGTAATCTCCATGGGCGTTGCTGTATTTATCGGTGTGATCGGATTCTCCGTATCCAAGGCAGGAGCCATACCATTCCTGACATCCTCCTCCGAATCAGAGACCGTCATCATTCAGATGGCTCATCTGATGAGTGAACACGGTCTGATTTTGGCCATTGCAGCAGGTATCATCCTATCCGGTATCCTGGCAGCCACCATGTCCACTGCAGACTCCCAGCTGCTGGCAGCTGCATCCAGTGTATCTCAGGACCTGATTCAGGATTTCTTCGGCATCGAGCTTGACCAGAGAAAAGCCATGATTTTTGCAAGAGCAACTGTTATCGGCATTGCCATCATCGCCCTGGTTCTGGCATGGAATCCCAACAGCTCCGTATTCCGGGTTGTATCTTTCGCCTGGGCAGGCTTCGGAGCAACATTTGGTCCCACCATGCTCCTGTCCCTCTTCTGGAGAAGGTCCAACCGCCAGGGCGCCATCTGCGGTCTTGTGGCCGGTGGTGTGATGATATTCGTCTGGAAGTTCCTGATCGCTCCCATGGGCGGCGTATTTGGCATCTATGAGCTTCTTCCGGCATTCATCATCTCCCTGATCGTCAATGTCATCGTATCGAGCGTGACAGCGGCACCGGATCAGGAGATTCTGGATATCTATGATGAGGTGCATAAGAAGGCTTAAGCCGGACCTTATATTTTTACAGATTAACCCTTTTATGAGAGATTGGAGGCACCTGTCGATGTGATGGGTGCCTTTTATTGTTTTAATTACTATGGGGAATAATAGAAATATATGAGCAAAGAAAAAACAAGAATAGTAGAAGAGAAGATGGCCAGGCTATTCTCAGAGAAGAGATTATTTTCTGACCATCTAAATAAGTGGGAGGACCCCTTGCTGCCGGACAAATATGACCATAATTGTTTTGAGTATAATGGTCAGCCCACAAATGAGGAGTTCCTGAAAGCCCTTGAATATCAGCGAAGCCGGGGAGACTCCTTCATCAAACTGGAAGGGGACCATCCTCTGTCCGATGATTTCGGGTTGGAGATGGATGTCACTTTGACCATGGAATTAAAAGCGGACAGCAGCGACTGGAAGAGAAATCATAATGTTACCTTCGCTGTCCCTTCCATAGAGGAACTGGAGGAAATAGAAGTAAAGCACTTTGGCAAGGCCTATGGAGAAAGCTTTGCCAGGAGAAATGTGAGAAGACTTTATAATAAGCTTCAGTACCATGGCGCCTATCTTGACAATAAACTTGCAGCCTCCTGCTACAGTTTCAGCACGGATGGTATGACCTGTATTGACGGGCTGATCGTCGATGAGGATTACCGTCATAAGTATATCGCGACTACGTTGATTGGACACATTGCTGAATTAAACAGGTACACTACTCTGTTTCTTCACGCTGATGAGTCAGATACACCCAAGGAAATGTATCTGAAAATGGGATTTGAGATTACAGATCGCCTGTATGAGTACTCTAATACCAATCTGGAGTAATATAATCTATTGGTCTGTGACACCTCGATTTAACATTGCTGAAATATACATGAGAATCATCGAGGGGATTCCAATTGTAACCTCATTCGAATTATGTAATACACCATGAGAATATAAACAGAAATTATTACTTGAATAAAAATATAAAAGAAAGTATAGTATAAGCAGTACATTGTTCACAATTTATAGTTTTTTACTCTCAACATCGATGAATTACAAACGCTTATATTTAGGAGGATATTACCATGGAACAGTTAATCATTATCGGAGCAGGCCCGGCGGGCATCTCCGCCGCCTTATACGCAGTAAGAAGCAACATCGTACCACTTGTTATCAATAATGGTATTGGTGCCCTGGAGAAGGCGGAAAAAATAGAGAACTATTACGGACTGGAGCGTCCTTTATCCGGCGCAGAGCTTTATGACAGGGGGATAGAGCAGGCCAGGGCTCTGGGCGTCCGCTTTGTGGATGCTCAGATGCTTGGAGTGCAGGGCTTCGCCCCATTTGAAGTGGTGACAACGGAAGGCAGGTTTGAGACCAACTGTATCATCTTTGCCACAGGCAACAAGAGGATGCGGCCTAATATCAAGGGTGTGGCAGAGATGGAAGGAAAGGGTGTCAGCTACTGTGCCATCTGTGATGCCTTCTTCTACCGCGGAAAGGATGTGGCTGTGATCGGAAATGGGGACTATGCCCTTCATGAGGCAAGTGAGCTTGCCAATGTGGTAGGAAATGTAACCATATTTACGGATGGTAAAGAAGCTGCCTTCTCCAAAGAAACGGACATCCCGGTGGATACCAGGAAGATTCAGGCTGTCGAGGGGGACGAGCTGGTATCAGGAATCCGCATCGAGGGCCAGGAGGATCCTGTCCCCGTATCCGGTGTCTTTATCGCAGTAGGAACGGCAGGCAGCGCCGACATGGCAAGGCAGATGGGGGCAGCCCTCACCGATAAGGGCAATATCAAGGTTAATGATAAGATGGCCACCAACATCCCCGGCGTCTATGCTGCAGGAGACTGTACCGGAGGGCTGCTGCAGGTCGCCAAGGCAGTTCATGATGGGGCCGAGGCCGGCTTAAGTGCAGTGCAGTTTATACGGAATCAGAAATAAGAGAATATAGTGTGACGTAGGAACTTTTTTAAGTTGTGACAAAAGTTTCGCAATAATTAATTCAGTAATATATAGATAAGGTGATACTATGGATCAAAGTTCCATTAATAAACTGATGAATTATATCGATGATCCGGAGATTAAGGAAACCATGGGAAGGATCACAGATACCCTGGACCAGGTGGACCGGGTAAAAGACCAGCGCCGCAATCCGGAAGAAAAGAATATAAGAGCCCGTGATATAAGGGCGTCTCTTGATAAAAACCTGGAAGAAAAAGTTCAGGCTGAGGCAGGAGGCATCGCCCTGGTTCTTACCGGAGGGGGAGGAAAGGGGTCTTATCAGGCGGGTGCCTGCAAGGCCCTTCTGGAGCTTCCCATTCATAAAGAGATTACCGGCACTGCCGGAACTTCGGTGGGTGCCATGAATGCTGCTCTCTATGCCGGAAGCTTCAGTAGAAAACAACCCTCCCTGATAGAGTCTGTATGGGCTGATATCAAGGAGGAAGGTATGAACGGAAGGGAGGGCTTCTTTTCCCCCTCCGATGAAAATGACAGGTACCTGGAATCCCTGATTCGGGACAGCGGAGTCCTGCCAGCCATCAACCAGGACAGCATCCTGACCATCGCCACAGCCTATGATTATGAGAAAGGATGGCCCCGGGATTTCATCCTGAATGGCCTCTCCGACCAGGAGAAGATGACTCGGCTCCTGGCCAGCGCAGCCTTTCCCGCTGCCCTTAAGGAGCAGGAGATCGGAGGGAGCAGGTATGTGGACGGCGGGATTCCGGTAATTGGCAGCAACATGCCCATAGCTCCTCTATATCATCTGGGCTGGCGCCGCTTTATCGTGATTCACTGCTCCTCCAGGACAGAGGCCGCAGACTGGTCGGATATCAATAAGCTTGGCATCAGGCTGAACAATGAAAAGTATTTTAACGGAGCGTCTTTCCTCCACATCTATGCAAAGAAAGATCTGGGCGGCATCATGGAAGGAACCGCCAATTTCAATCATGACTATATTATGGCTAATCTTGCTCAGGGCTATCAGGATATGCTGGCAAATGTAAAGCAGCTCGAAATCTTAAGCCAGCCCCGGGGTCCATTAGAAGAAGTCCATATCCTGGATGGAGAAAGCTATCACAGTTTTACAGAACTGCTCGAGAATCTGTAAGAAAATACAGGAAAGAGACAGAGAGAAATCATTTGACGGGGCAGATTATAAGCCTTATAATAGAATAAGTAGAGTATTTGCGGATCGGTTTTTGTTTCATCAGAAGGGAGATTGTGACCTTCTCTGATGAAGCCTCCGGCGGGCAGGTGGTTCAGTGGACCACGTAAGAGCCGACCGTAACGGAGCGAATTAAACTTATTTATCGAGGTGTAGCTATGGAGCGCAGACTGAATGAAATATATGACGCGGACAAGCTGTTCTATTATTACTTTTCAGAAAATGAGAGCTGTAATCTGGTTCTTCGGCTCGTCCTGAAGGAAAGGATTGATCAGTCCATATTAAAGAAAGCCCTGAACAGAACGCTCAAGCGGTATCCCAATTTCAGGCAGAAGCCTGTCCTGGATTCGGAGGGATATCTATATAGCGTGGATAATGACCTGGAAGCAGAAGTTTATCCTTATGATCCGGATCCGGTGAATTTCGGAACCAGGGATACCAACGGCTATCTTTTCCGGGTTATGTATGAGGGTTCCACCCTCTGGATCTCCGTATTCCACGGTGTCTGTGACGGCCGGGGCTACATGATGTTTGCCCGGACTCTGCTCTACTATTATCTGACCCTTGCCGGCCATCCTGTCCGGAATGAAGAAGGGCGGATTCTCACGGAGGATGTTCCGGCAGACCACACAGAGATGGCCGATCCCTTTGATATACCTCTGGAGCGGGAGGCAGCAGCCAATCCTTTCAAACCGACAGGGGAGGAAAACATTTTCCTTATTCCGGGAGATAAGAAGGGAATTGATGAATGCAGACACTACAGCCTCTACCGATATGTCCTTGATGCCGATAAGCTGGTTTCCTTTGCCAGAGAGGCAGGATGTACGGTGGATACATATTTCCATCTGCTGATGGCAAAGATGATCCGGGAGAACTATGATACCGGCGGAAAGATGATTGCCGGTATGGGGGCGGTGGACCTGCGGCCCTTCTATGACAGCAGATATCTGCAGAATATGAGAGAGCTTTTCTGGATCTACTATCCCGATAATTTCTTTGAGCTGCCCGACCGTGCAGGCGCCAGCCTGATTCAGAGACTCTTTAAGAATCAGCAGCTGACCAGGGATAATTTTGACGGGGTTCTTAAGGAGAGCAGAGAAGGGCTGAAGGAGACATTGAAATATCCGTTCAGCTATAAACCGGCTTTAAAAATTATGCGGGATAATGTGTGGAAAGCACCGGAGCTTATGGTGTCCTATTTTACCACTAATCTGAACAGACTGGACCTGGGTCCGGATATGGACGCCCATGTGGCCCGTGCCGATGTCTACGCACCTGCTATCTTCCAGTGCCCTGGTTTACTCTTGCTGACCCAGGGGAATGAGACAGTCGTGAACCTGACCCAGAGGGGCTATGACCGGTATTTTGCATTGAAGCTCAGAGAAACCTTTGAAAAGAAGGGACTGCTAATCAGCGCCGAGATGGGGAAGACATTTGAGAATGATAAACTAAAAGTCGACCTGCTGCATCGAGATGAAGCGTAGCGAAATCGAGATGGAGTTCTGAGTAGTAACCATATTATGAAAAGCGCCGTCGGGTATAAAGCCCGGCGGCTTTTTTACATTTATCAGGAAATTGCCCGTTTAGAAGCGTAAAGCAATCTACATATTAATAATTATTAATATTATTTCTTGCGAAAATGGACTAAATTTGTTATAGTTTAATAAAATTGCATCAGCAGAAAAGGAGGAAAACATGAAAAAGTTTATAGTTGTACTGCTTGTTTTAAGCATGATATTTAGTTTAAGTGCATGCGGCGGTTCTGGTGAAGGCGGATCTGGGGATGGCGGGTCCGGAGCCGGCGGATCATCCGGCACTGCAAATGAGGTATTATACCATTCCTATGGCTTGCAGCCATATGTCACTCTTGACCCCAGATCAGAGAACTCCAATGGTGTAATGGTCCTCAACAACGTCTATGAGACTCTTACCCACTATAATGACCAGACGGGAGAGGTTGAGCCCCTGCTGGCCACATCCTGGGAATCAAAGGATGACGGTCTTACCTGGGTATTCCAGGTAAGAGACGATGTTACCTTCCATGATGGAACAGCCATGACGGCTCAGAACGTTGCCAATTCCATCAATTCCACGATTGAGATGGGAATGGGCGCGGCATATATCTGGGATGCTGTGGAGAGTGTTGAAGCCACGGGAGACTATGAGGTCACTTTCAAATTGACCTACGCAGCCCCCATCGACATCATCTCTTCCGCGGCCTATGCAGCCTTCGTTGTATCTGATGCGGCATTGGAGCAGAATACAGAGTGGTTCAATGAAGGGAATGATGGAGGAACAGGTCCCTATATGATAACTCAGGCTACCGGAGATTCCGTGGTGCTTAAGGGCTACGATGACTACAGGGACGGATGGAAAGATAATCAGTATAAGAACGTCATCATCAAGGAGAGCGCGGAATCTTCCGCAAGACGTCAGCTGATAGAGACCGGGGAGGCCCAGATTACAGACGGTCTGGCAGCTACAGATATCAAGGCCCTCAGAGAGGAAACCGATAAGGTGACCTTACAGGAGTTTGGTACATATACCAATACCATCCTCTTCCCCAATCACGATTGTGAGCCATGTTCTAACGTATACTTCAGACAGGCACTGGCCTATGCCTTCCCTTATCAGGAAACGATCAATGATGTTATCGAAGGCAATGCGGAAGAATCATCAGGACTCGTAACAAGAGGCCTTTGGGGGCATGACGACAGCATCGGTTCCTATGCGACAGATCTTGACAAGGCCAAGGAGTGCCTTGACAAGTCCGGAATTGATTATGAGGGCATGACCTTAACCCTTACTTACTCTACAGGAACGGGTGAATATGACAGCCTCTGCCAGCTTTATCAGATCAACTTAAAGAAACTTGGCATCAATCTCGAGCTCAGTCCCATGGAATGGGATTCTCAGTGGGATAAGGCCAAAGCCAGCAAGCCTGAAGACAGACAGGATATCTTCCTCATGCAGTGGTGGCCTGATTATGCAGACCCGATCAGCTGGTTCACCTCCCTTGTTCATACGGAAGATGAAATCTACTTTAACCTGGCATACATTTCTGATGAAAAATATGACGCGGCCATTGATGATGCCATTGCCAATACGGTTACAGACAGAGAGAAGGCTGAGCAGGAATACATAGATGTCCAGAAACAGCTTTATGAAAATGCGGATCTGATCCCCATGTACGATATGATTCATATCTATGCCGTATCAAATGAGATAAGCGGAGTCTATGAGAACCCTGCATATAATACCTGTATCTTCTACTACAATGTAACAAAGAATTGATCATCTTGTACAATGTAACAAAGAACTGATAATCTGGCATTTGAGGGAGGCGGAGTCTGACTCTGCCTCCCCTGTGACATCATTGGGCATATAGACCCAACCTGAACTTATTTCGGAGACATTATTATGAAAAAGTATATTTTAAAAAGATTACTGCTGAGCATTATAGTGATCTTCGGTGTGGTGACTATTACTTTTATCATATCTAGAGTTCTGCCATCTGATCCTGCTGCCAAGTGGGCCGGCGCACGGGCCACTCCCGAGCAGCTTGCCCAGGCCAGACAGGATCTTGGGCTGGATGATCCTCTGATCGTTCAGTATGGCCACTACATATCAGATCTCTTACACGGCGATCTGGGCGTATCTCTTAACAGTAAACGCCCTGTTATCAAAGAGCTCATACAGTATATCCCTGCAACCTTGGAGCTGGTCCTTATGGCTTTCATCCTTGCTGTCATCATCGGAATACCATTGGGTATCTACTCGGCAAAAAAGAAAGACAGGCTGTTTGACCACCTCTCGCGTGTTTTCAGCATTGGAGCCATTTCGCTTCCGACCTTCTGGGTCGCTTTATTTTTGCAGCTGATATTCTACAAGTCGCTGCAGCTATTGCCGGTGGGGGGAGAGATTTCCGTTGAGATGACTATATTTTATGATAAGCCCCATATCACCGGAATGCTTTGTCTCGACTGTCTTCTGACAGGAAATATTCCTATGTTTGTGGATGCCTTAAAACATCTCATCCTTCCCTGTATTACCATAGCTCTCTATCCCATAGGGCTTGTGGCCAGAATGACCAGGTCCGCTCTTCTGGAGATCCTGAATGAGGACTACATCACAGCCGGAAGGTCCTATGGGATCAAGGAATCCAGAATGCTCTGGAAATACGCCCTAAAAAATTCACTGGGAGCTACAGCGACAGACGTTGCTCTGTCCATGGGTTATACCCTGACCGATACCTTCCTGGTGGAGGCTATCTTTGCATGGCCGGGCATAGGCAAATATATCTCAGACGCGGTAACGACGCTGGATACGCCGGCTATCATCGGCGTGACACTTTTCGGTTCACTGTGTTATATCATACTTAACCTGTTAGCCGATATCATCATTGCGTCCGATCCCAGGATCCGTTTATAAGGGAGGTGGCGAGTTGAATAATTTTATACAATCCCTTAAGCCAAAGTGGGAAAGCTTCAAAGAGAGCGTCTGGCTGCTCTTTAAGAATCCCCTTTCCGGCGCCGCCATGATTGTGATACTTTTACTGATCTTAAGCGCAGTTTTTGCGCCTCTTATCGTGCCTTTCCCTGAGGATATTGCGGATGAAGCACACATTTCCCTGAAATTGCTGCCCCCCTCAGGTGCCCACTGGTTCGGTACGGATGAGCTGGGACGGGACGTCTTCTCCAGAGTTGTCTACGGCGGCAGGATATCCCTTACAGCAGCCCTTCTGGCAGTGGGACTGGCCCTGCTGATCGGCGTACCGCTGGGTGCCATTGCAGGTACCTACGGAGGATGGGTGGATAATCTGATTATGAGGATCACTGACGTGTTCCTGTCCTTCCCGCCCCTCCTGCTTGCCATAGCCTTCGTAGCAGTCATGGGAAAAGGCCTGACCAATGCATGCCTTGCCACGGTGCTTTCCTGGTGGCCCTGGTACACGAGACTGGTAAGAGGGCAGGCTATCTCCATCAAGGAAAGAGTGTTCATCCAGGCTGCGGAAACCATAGGTACTCCCAACTGGAAGATCATTATCAAGCATATCCTTCCCAACTGCTTAAGTCCTGTTATTGTTCAGGCATCCATGGATATCGGCGGTCTGATTCTGACTGTTGCGGGCCTGAGCTTCCTGGGACTGGGAGCATCCGCCCCCACTCCTGAGTGGGGACTTATGATATCCACCGGAAGGACATATTTCCCTGACATGTGGTGGTACTGTATCTTCCCGGGAATTGCGATTTTTATCACGGTGCTCTGCTTCAACCTGATCGGTGATGCTCTCCGCGAGATACTGGATCCCAAGACCCGCAAGCGTTAGAAAGGAGCGATACTGTGTCATACTTTGAAATAAATAACTTAGTAGTTACACATAAGTCCTACGAGGGAACGCATACAGTGCTGGATATCGACCATATTCATATCGATAAAGGTGAGATCTACGGCCTGGTAGGAGAATCCGGCCAGGGTAAGACAGTTATGGCCCTTGCCATCCTCAGGCTGCTTCAGTGTCCTCCCGGTAAGATTGAATCCGGAGAGATACTTTTTGATGGGCAGGACCTCATGAAGCTCTCTGTTAAAGATATGGAGAACAAGATCAGGGGTAAAAAAATCGCCATGATATTCCAGGACCCCATGAGCTGCTTAAACCCGGTATTCACGGTGAAACAGGTCATGGTGGACGTCCTCATGAGAAATCACCCGAACCTTAACAAAAAATCCGCAGTCGATGAAGCTGTCCGCATACTGGGAGAAGTCAAACTGCCGGATCCCGGGTCGGTTCTTGGCAAATATCCCCACCAGCTCTCAGGAGGGCAGAGGCAGAGGGTCATCATCGCCCTTGCACTTTGCTGCGGAGCAGAGTTCCTCATCGCCGACGAACCCACCAGGAACCTGGACGTTACCATCCAGGCCAGCATCCTGAAGCTTCTTAAGGAACTTCAGACCAGGCACAACCTGACGGTATTGTTCATCGCCAACAATCTGGGGCTGGTATCGGCCTTCTGCGACAGGATAGGCGTTCTTCACGGTTCAAAGATCATTGAAGAAGGAGAAACCTTAAGCGTTGTTAAAAACCCCAAAGAAGAGTATACCAGAATGCTGCTTGACGCCTGCCTTGACACAGCCCAGGAGAAGGACAGGGTAGAAACAGAAGAAATATTGCTTAAAGTAGATGGGCTTAAAAAACATTTTGATATAAATGATGAACTCAAAAAAATCAGGCATCAGATCCTTAAAGCGGTGGACGGAGTTTCCTTTGAACTAAAGAAGGGTGAGACGCTAGGTATCGTAGGAGAGTCCGGCTGCGGCAAATCCACCCTGGTAAATACCATCCTTGGTCTCTATCCGCCGACGGACGGAGAAGTCTTCTTTGATGGCAAGAGTGTCCTCGCAAAAAAGAAAAAGGGAGATAATGCTTTCAAGAAGAACGTTCAGATCGTATTCCAGGATCCTTTCTGGTCCCTCAACCCCAGATGGCTGGTAAAGGAGATTGTGGCAGAGCCTCTGGATGTATACGAAAAACTCAGCGAAACTGACAGGATAAAAAGAGTAATTGAACTGCTTAACATGGTCGGGCTGGATAAGGATGCATGTTATAAATATCCCCATGAATTCTCAGGAGGGCAGAGGCAGCGAATAGCGATTGCAAGGTCCCTTGCCTCCAATCCCAAGCTGGTGGTTCTGGATGAGCCCACTTCTTCCATCGACGTATTCTCACAGAACCAGATACTGGAGCTGATCAAGGACCTGAAGAAGGAGTTCGGGCTTACCAACATCCTGATTTCCCACGATCTGGCCGTTGTGAATGAACTTTCCAATGTGATTGCAGTCATGTACCTGGGAAGGATCGTGGAGTTCGGCCCGGCGGATGAGGTTTTTAATGCTCCGGTACACCCCTATACCAAGGCCCTGTTTGATGCCATACCCCACATAGGAACACAGGGTATGGATTCCATCAGAACTCTGGAAGGACAGATACCGAGCCCAATTACGCCTCCGCCTGGATGCACTTTCCACACCAGGTGTCCCCATGCCACGGAGGCATGTAAACAGAGAGTGCCCGAAGAAGAATATGTATCTGAAGGGCACTATGTCAGGTGCATAAATTACAGGAAGGATCTAAAATGAGAGAATTAACAAGAGAAGAATTATATGATATTTTGTATGGCTGTGCCATTCTCGGCACAGGCGGCGGCGGAACCATCGAAGAAGGTATCGATTTCATCGAGGAAGCCCTGTCAGCAAACAAAAAGTTCATTCTGGCGGATTTTGACGAAGTGGATCCGGATATGCTCATCGGTACGCCATATATGTGCGGCGCAATCTCACCTGAGACGGAAGAGGAGATCGCCAAGTTCGGGGCATATCCGAAACCGGAGAAATCCCCCTTTCTGATTGCCTTTGAAGGTGCTGAGAAGGCCCTTGGAAAGCCCATCCCCGGGGTCATCTCCACTGAGCTTGGGGCTATGAACACCATGAGCGCATTCTATACAGCTGCCATGAATGACCGGGTAATATTGGATGGAGATCCCGCCGGCAGGTCTGTACCTGGTCTTCAGCACTCCACCTATTATCTGGACGGTATTCCCATGTATCCGCTGGGAGCCAGTACAGACTGGGGAGAAGCCATTATTATCAATTATCTTCTGGATGACTACAGAGGCGAAGATATATTAAGGGCGATTGCTGCGGCATCCATGAATTCCGTCTCCATCGTGGACCACATAGCGCCTGCCAGGGAGATCGGAGCGTCTGTCATCAGGGGAGCCATCAGCAGAGCCGAAAAGATCGGGCGTGCCTACCGGTCTGCCCTAAATGATGAAAAAGATCCGGGACAGGCCGTAATTGAAGCAGCCGGAGGCAAGAAGATATTCAGGGGAACCATACGCGACAATAGCTATGAAACCCGGGATGGTTATACTTTCGGAGACATGTATATTACAGGCGAAGGTGAGTGGGAAGGCCATGAGCTTCACATCTGGTATCAGAACGAAAACATCATGAGCTACCTGGACGGCCAGGTATATGTCACCGTTCCGGAGCTGATTGCCGTGCTTAATCTGGATGAGAAGACACCTCAGATGAACCCCTATGCGAAAAAAGGAGACCAGGTGGAAGTACTCTGCCTGCCTGCGGATAAGCCCTGGATGACCGAGAAGGGCCTTGAAACCTTCGGACCCAGAAGCTTCGGATTCGAAGATGAATGGAGGCCTTATCTGGATTACATTGAATGAATCAGTAAAAGGATAAGGTCCTGTTCCCAATTTCACCATTGGAAGTTTGAGTCAGGCTGTTTATATTTTTTGATAGGATAATGCAATGAAAAGTGACGAGAAAGACATTGACCTGCAGTCAGCGGAAACGGGACAGGCTGCCGGAAAATGGGCAGAAGGTATGACCACAGGTTTCATCCCCGTGGACGGCGGAAAAGTTTTTTACCGTATGTACGGAGCAGACAGACCCGGTACCCCCGTGATATTCATTCACGGGGGTCCGGGCTGCGGATGCGATTATTATTACAAGCAGACACCCATCGGCAAAGATCGGCCTGTCGTCTTCTACAATCAGCTGGGAAGTGCCGGATCGGATATCGCAGAGGAATACACAAGAGCAGACCAGGTGAAGAAGCTATTTACCGTGGAACGGTTTGTGGAGGAATTGGATACCGTAGTGAAGTTTTTCGGCTTTGATAACTTTGTGCTGTGCGGTCATTCCTGGGGTACAATGCTTGCCCTGGAATACGCAGCGGCCAAACATCCCGGGGGACTTAAGGGAATCATAATGGCAGGCCCCTACCTGAAGACGGAGACCTGGATCGAAGATGCGGAAAGACTGATTCGCACTTTACCCGACGGAGACCATATGTGGTCTGTCATTCAGGAATGTGATGCATCCGGCATCTATACCGAGGAACACAGCAGAATCATGGAGGTCTATGCCAGGAATTTCTACAGCCGCGTCCCCGGAGCCATGGACGGAACGCCCGAAGAACCACCCACCAGGGTGGTAGATGGGGTGGACGTCTACACATATATGTGGGGACCAGCGGATTTCTCCTGCACAGGCATACTAAAGGGCCGTGATTCCACCCCTCTTCTTAAGGAGGTTCAGGTTCCGATCATGTACCTTTGCGGTGAATATGACAACGGGTCACCCGAAGCTGCAGTATACTACAGGTCCATGACCATAAATGGGGAGATCTGTGTCCTGCCGGGATGCGCTCATGATATGACCAGGGAGAGACCCGAAGAATTCAATGCTGTGGTGAACGCATTTGCATCCAGAGTCGGGGATAGATGATTTTGGGAGACAGGGGGACGGTT
>JAFUDC010000178.1 GCA_017459345.1 Eubacterium sp. | reverse complement strand
TTACCTTTTTAACGGAACCATCCGGGACAATCTGCTCTACGCCAGACAGGATGCCAGCGAAGCCGACCTGATCGAAGCCTGCAAAAAGGCCAACATCTATGAATTTATCCGTAAACTGCCGGAAGGCTTTGAAACCCTGGTGGGCAACCGGGGTCTGGAGCTGTCGGGAGGAGAAAGGCAGAGGATCTCCATCGCCAGAGTTCTCTTAAAAGACCCGGCCCTGCTGATTTTTGATGAGGCCACCTCATCCCTGGATTCCATCTCCGAGGAGGCCATCCAGCAGGCCATCGAGCCCATCGCCAAGGCCAAGACCAGCATCCTGATCGCCCATAGACTTTCAACTATCCTGTCTGCAGATGAGATTCTGGTGGTCGAGGACGGGAGAATCGTGGAACGAGGGAAACACCAGGAACTGCTGGCAAAGGGTGGAGTCTATGCTGAGCTCTACCGGACTCAGTTTAAGAAAGAGAAGGCTGCATAGAAGCAATCTCCTCCAGAAAAGCCCTGGCCTCCCTTGCTCCGCCGCAGGAGCGGAAGCTATCCGATATCTTTTCCGCATTCTCTTTATATGAAGCTTCCTGCAAAACCTGCTTCAAGGCCTTCAGAATATCCTCTTCCGAAATGGACGGAAGTCTTACACCTGCCCCCAGTTCCTCCACCCGGGCGGCCACGGCTCCTTGCTCCTGAGTCTGGGGAACGAGCACCAGTGGAACTGGATAATATAAGCCTTCCGAGGCGGAATTCATGCCGCAGTGGGTAATGAAGGCATCGGCGATGGAAAGCACAGCCATCTGGTCTACAGATTCATAAATCTGGATATGATCAGGCAGATGGTCAAAGTGTTCCCTGTTAGTCCCCATGGAGATAATGACCTGCCAATCTGTCTCCTCCAGAGCACGAATGCAGTTCCGGTAGAAGTCCCGGTTCTGGTTGACTGTTCCCATGGAAATATAGACCGTCTTCTCCGCCCTTTTCTCATAGGTCTTCGTAATTGGCCGAATCTGAGGCCCTATAAAATGATAGCGGTCAGAGAATGTATGGGAGCAGGGCTGAAAATACTTTGAGGTGTAGACGATGGTATTGGTTTCATTATCATTCTGAACGATATCCAGTATGCCCTTTACCGGATAGCCCTTACGCTTAAGCCGCTTGATCTGCTTATTGATCTTTGGCATGGTAAAGAGCATCTTTGCGATATCCCAGGGGGTCTCCTTCATATACTTGGCCGAGTAGCGATTGAAGGCAAATGTGGTGGTGGATGACACATAGGGAATCCCATGCTTCATGGCCACCAGCTTGCCCCAGAAGGCAACAGAGTCAGAGACGACGATATCCGGCCTGATCTCTCCGATCTTCTCCGTCGTCATCTCATCCAGGGCCAAAGTGGAGGAAACCAGCAGCTCCGTGGCAAAGGCTTTATCCTTTCCCACCCGGTCCGCATTCTCCTTATCCTCCATCTCAAAATCGCACCCGTCACATCCGATAAAATGTGCTCCAGCCCCCTCTATCTTATCCCGGAACATTTCAAAGGAAAAGTAGTAGACCTGATGTCCGGCAGCGGTCAGTTCCTTTACTATCGACAAAGTCGGGTTGGTATGCCCGTGGGCCGGAATACAGAACCATGCGATTTTCACTTTTCATCCCCCTCTCTTACTTAATACAACTGCTTACTTAAGGCAATTAACGCCATATCTATCAGTAACAGCATCTTACCCACTTATTATCTGATCGTTTATCACAGCATTAAGACCAATTCTATCTCATCCTCATCTTCCACCCCGGTCTCCACAAACCCTTTTCTCTTATATAAGTTTAGAGCATGATTATTATCTCTGCTGCAGGTCAGGACCACCCGGTCGGATGACCCAAAGGGTTTTGTCTGGATATACTCAAGCACCTGATCCAGGGCGGCACTGCCATAACCCTGTCCCTGGCTCGATTCATCGATCATCATATGCCATATGTCATATTCAGGAATATCGTAATCATAGATCACCATGACATAACCGACCATAGTATCATTATGATAGATTCCAAATGGCTGGCATTGGTCCCGGTAAACATAGGCCTGGGCCAGACTGCGAACCGGATGGGAGACGAATTCTTCCTGTTCCTTTGAAAGCTTCAGATTAAAAGCCTGTAAAAAGTTTTCTTCTGTTATTTTTCTGAGATTGATCATAAAGTCCTCCGAAAATATTCGTTCTAAATTGCGGTTTTTGGGCTGCAAGGTCTTGTATGAATATCTATGGAGGACTGACTCAAAGATTCTGTATCACAGATTATATCATATAAAAGCAAAAGCCGTGACAAAAAAGCCACGGCCAAAAATGCTATTATTATCTTAAATACATTCCCCTCTTAAAAAGAGAAAAGTAAAGTCCTGTCTGCTGCTATAACGGTCGAGGTCTCCATATGATATTCAGATAAAGTTCTAATTCTGTATTCTGTCATAATGAACACCTCCTTGAATAATTTATACGTCGTATTATACATATCACATTCATTATTGTCAATAGGATTATTTCTTCCAGATTCTGACAGCCTTTATATTGTTTTCGTTTGTAAAGTTATCATAGGTACCGATCAGAGATATAAAAAAGGCCCCTAAGTGAATTTTCGAATTACGAGAAAGGGGTTTCACTTAGGAGCCTTTGGATTACATTATTTATTATTTACTTTTTGGGTTGAACTCCGCAGTATTGCCATCGTACTGCCTGGATTAACGCTTCATCACACTTCTGGCGATGACCATCTTCTGAACCTCGCTTGTTCCTTCATAGATTCTTGTGATTCTGGCATCGCGGTACATACGCTCGATTGCGTAGTCCTTCATGTAGCCATATCCGCCGTGAATCTGCAGGGCCAGGTCTGTCACAAAGCAGGCAGCCTCACCGGCAAAGAGCTTGGCCATGGCTGCGACCTTTGTACAGTCCTCGCCGCGTTCTCTGAGGTCTGCGGCCTCGTATACGAGCATCTTTGCGGCCTCGGTGCGGGTGGCCATCTCAGCGATATACCACTGCAGTCCCTGGTTGGCCGCGATGGGCTTGCCAAACTGGATACGTTCGCCGGCATATTTTACGGCTTCTGCCAGGGCGCCTTCTGCGATACCGACTGCCTGGGAAGCGATGCCGATTCTTCCGCCGTCAAGACCAATCATGGCAATCTTAAAACCGTCTCCGATTTTGCCCAGGATGGCAGTTTCCGGAACACGGCAGTCTGTCAGCCAGAGTTCGGAGGTCTCGGAACCTTTGATTCCCATCTTATTTTCAGTCTTACCTATGGAAAGGCCTGGATTATCTCTGTCCACCAGGAAGGCGGTCATGCCGCCGTGGGTCTTCTTTTCCGGATCGGTGAGTGCAATGACCACAAAATAGTCACCCTCATTAGGTCCGCAGTTAGTGATAAAGCACTTCTGTCCGTTCAAAATATAGTCGTTTCCATTCTTGACAGCCTTGGTGCGGAGGCCGCCTGCATCAGAACCTGCTCCCGGCTCTGTCAGACAGAAGGCTCCCAGCTTTCCTTCCGCTGCCATGGGCAGATACTTGCTTTTCTGCTCTTCATTGGCCATATGCATGATGATGTCGCTGACAAGATAATGCACATCCACGATGACAGCGGTGCTGGCGCAGGCCTTGGCAAGTTCAATGATGACAAGAGATTTGGTCAGCTCATCCATTCCGATTCCGCCGTACTCCTCGGGAATGCAGAGTCCCATAAAGCCCATCTCCGTCAGTCCTTCGATATTCTCTCTCGGGAAGCGGCCTTCATGGTCAATCTCCTCAGCCAGGGGAGCAATCTTGTCGGTGGCGTACTCCCGGACCAGTTCTACAATTTCCTGCTGTTCTTCTGATAATTTAAACATTCTATTACCTCTGCTGATAATCAGTCAAAAACTGTTGTAGGTTTTATAAAGCGAATTTATAAAGATTTCAGTTCCTCAAGTGTCTCCCTGTACTCCTTCATGATTCCCTGAATGATTTCAGATGCACTTAATTCCTCATGGATGAGGCCGGCAACCTGACCCATTCCCAGAATAGCCTTGTCAAAGTTTCCGGTAGTCTCCACGCGGCCGGCAAAGAACTGCTTATTGTAGTCCTTAGGATTGGCTTCTGAGGATGCCTCGTATGCGATCAGGGCTTCTGCAGCCGGTGTCCGCATGCTTCTGTGAGGAGCTGCCTTAGGAATGCTGAGTCCTTCCACGATGGCATCGGTCGGTCCCTGATCGATAATTGCCTGCTTATATACCTGGGGTAATGTACACTCTTTACAAACCATGAAGCGGGTTCCCATCTGGATACCGGAAGCTCCCATGGCTCTTGCAGCTGCAAGGCCCCGGCCTGTGGCAAAGCCGCCTGCTGCGATTACCGGAATCTTAACCGCTGCTGTTACCTGGGGAATCAGAACAGAGGAAGTAATCTTGCCGATAAATCCGCCGGATTCGGTTCCCTCAGCTACTACCATGTCTGCACCCATGGCTTCCATCTTCACGGCTGCTTTAACAGTGGGAACAACCGGAATAACCTTAACGCCTGCTGATTTGAGCTGCCCCATGTAAGGGGCCGGATTTCCACCACCAGTGGTGATTACCTTGACACCTTCCTCACACACAGCATCGATGATTTCCGGCACATTCTTCATGAAAAGAGCTACATTTACGCCGAATGGCTTATCCGTCATGGATTTGATCTTCTTGATTTCCGCTCTTGCCCATTCAATGCCGCCCTTCTGAGCTGCATCGCCTGTGGCAAAGATTCCCAGGCCGCCGGCGTTGGAAACGGCAGCAACCAGAGAGCTCTCTGAAACCAGTGTCATGGCTCCCATAAAAATCGGGTATTCTATTCCTAATATCTTGCAAATATCTGCTGACATAATTCTCTATCCTCCCGTATAATACTCAATCGATTATTATTCTGCTGATCAATCATAAGCATTATCAATCGTAATCGACTCGGCGATTGCGCGCGAGTTGCGCGACACCACAGGTGTCTTCCGATGCGCAATTTTGCAACTAAGATTGATGATTCTGCCTGACAGATACTAGATAGTAAGCCCCATAGGCTCATCTGTGAAGAGACGTGCATCCATCTCTTTGACATCGTTCATGATCGGTGTGAAGTCCATAAGAGCCAGGATATCCTTTTCAAGGTCAACACCAGGAGCGATCTCGATCAGTTCCACGCCTTCTTCCGTAAGCTTGAATACGGCACGCTCAGTGATATAATAAACATTCTTGCCGGTTGCAGCAGCCTGCTTGCCTGAGAAGGTTACCTGTTCTACATGCTTCTTGAACTTCTTGAACTTTCCTTCCTGTACGATGGTAAGCTTGCCATCACCGATTTCAAATTTGGATTTGCCTGCAGTAAATGTTCCTACGAAGGCAACATTCTTGGAGCTGGAGGTGATATTGATAAAGCCGCCGGGGCCAACGGTCCTGCCGTTAAACTTGGAGACATTGACATTTCCTTCCTCATCCATCTCAGCGGCACCGAGAACAGCCAGATCGCATCCGCCTCCGTCGTAGATGTCAAATGTATTGACATGGCTGATGATAGCATCGGGGTTGTGGTCGCAGCAGATCTGAAGGCCGCCCAGGGGAACACCGCCGAAAATACCGCACTCTACGCTGAAGGTAAGCAGGTCGGAAACACCTTCTTCTGCGGCAACTGCGCTGACAGTCTCAGGCACGCCGATACCAAGGTTAACATGGAAGCCGGGCTGTAAGAGATAAGAAGTACGGCGTCCGCAGATTTTCTTGGCGCTAAGCGGCAGCGGCTCAACTGCGGAGAGCGGGATACGGGCCTCACCGCACCATTCCGGATGGTACTCAGGATCAGCGATACACTGGGCCTGCTGCTGACCTTTGCCAATAACTACATAGTCAATCAGGTAACCGGGGATTACAACACTGTGGGGATTCAGGGTTCCGTTCTCAACCACACGCTCTACCTGAGCGATTACCTTACCGCCGCAGTTATGAACTGCATTGGCATATTCAAACTGGTCAAACTGCATAGCTTCTTTTTCGATACTCAGATTACCCTTTTCGTCAACGGAGGTTCCCTTGATGAAGCAGTAGTCAATCTTGCGGGGCAGATATCTAAGATAATCATGACCGCCAAGGTTTACGACTTCAACGATCTCCTTGCCGGAATCAATGGCAGCCTGGTTGGCCTTGCAGCCTTCTACTCTTGGATCTGCATAGGTCTGGAGTCCTACATGAGTGATAACACCGGGCTTGTTGCCGCTGATGGCCTTGATCAGCTGGGCAAAAACACCCTGAGGCATAATAAATGCCGGGAACTTGTTTTCATTTACCATGGCGGCCATCTTTGGAGCTGTGCCAAGGTGGGTACACTGGATCTCGCCTAGCAGACCATCCTGGGCAAGAGCATTGACACCTGCTTCATTGCCATCGCCAATACCGGCAAACATAAGACTCAGATTCTTGGGTGACTGAGTTTCCTTGTATCTTGCCCCAAGAGCCTGGATACATGCCTCAGGAACAGAAGTACAGATGAGTCCCTGAATCAGCAGGGTGCTGTTGTCCTGAATCAGTTCAGCTGCTTCATTTGCTGTAATAACTTTTGCCATAGTATTACCTCCTTCTTAAATCCACATTTTTAATTAAGGGTAGATATGTTTTTTGTTTCTGCTTGAATTAATAGCAAATGCTGTGCCAGTTTGAGGGAAGCAGCGGCAAATTGTTCTGGAGGATTCTCTGATAGCGGCATAAATAAAGGGTTTTCAGAAGAATAATTCATATCCCGAGACTGGTAGAATACTAGAAGGAAGGGAAATAAAAAAGCAGATTTTGCTCCATTTTTGACTCAAAATCTGCTTCTTATTTGCTATTTATTAATTACTAATTAACTGTTTGAATGTCTGTTTACATTGCGTTCCAAAAATGGAGCAGGAATATCCGTATATGGAACACCCGATTTCATTCGTATTTTTCTGCAAGCATTTTGCGCCGTCTGACATAGGTGGAATTAGGAATTCCCAGCAGTTCTGCTGCCTTTCTTACATTTCCCTCTTTTTCATAGGCTTCTGTCAGGAGATTATACTCGATTCGTTCCAGGGTTTCTTTGAAGGACATATCTCCACTTAGGTCCTTCAGCAAAGCATCCCCTGAACCGTAATTCAATATAATATCTCTCTCTGTTATCGTGTCAAACTCGCTGGTCACCACCAGGCGCTCCAGATAATTCTTAAGCTCCCGCACATTTCCCGGCCAGGCATATTCCTGAAAGGACCGGTAGGCAGCATTGGTCAGTCTCTTTTTGAACTTATATTTTTTATTAATCTCATTAAGGAAATGATCCACCATGGGAATGATATCATCCCTCCGTTCTCTTAAAGGAGGAACATAAATGGGAATCACATTAAGCCGGTAGTAGAGGTCTTCCCGGAATGACCCCTGGTCGGCCATGGCCTTAAGGTCCCGGTTGGTGGCTGCAACAATCCGTATATCGATGTTGACAGGTTCCGTTCCACCAACCCTTGTGATCTGCCTTGTCTCTATGGCTCTTAAAAGCTTGGCCTGAGTTTCAAGACTCAGCTCACCCACCTCGTCGAGAAAAACCGTCCCCTTCTCCGCTAGCTCAAATATTCCCGGCTTGCCGCTTGCTCTGGCACCGGTGAAAGCCCCCTTCTCATATCCAAACAACTCGCTTTCCACCAGATTCTCCGGTATGGCACTGCAGTTGATGGGAATAAAGGGACAGTCTTTTCTGGGACTTTCACTGTGTATATATTTGGCGATGCCTTCTTTGCCGGCACCGGTTTCTCCCGTGATTAAGACGGTAGAATCCACCTTGGCTACCCTTGAAGCCATATAAAGAAGGTTCCTGGTTTTTTTATCTACTGCGATGATCGGCTGAGAGGAAAGGACCTGTGCCTGCAGATGTTCCATGCTGCTCTCATATTTCAGGCGCTGTTCTTTTTCCTCCTCCAGTTCACTTCTCACATGATAGAGGTCGGTGACATCCCTGGTGCTGCTGACGATCAATTCCATATTACCATTCTCATCAAATACAGGCTTACTGGTGACAAGAGCCTGGAGTCCTGACTTTATATAGTCATGTATGATGGTAACCGTCTTTCTCTGCTCCACTACCATAAGGGCACTGGATTTGGCCACAACATTATTCTTCTCAAGTTCTTTGTGATTGACCCCCAGCATCTCATCACGGTTCAGCCCTGATATCCGCTCAAAAGCCGGATTGATCCGGATGGCATTGGCATCTCCGTCCGTGACATAGATGCCGTCGGGATTATTTTCTATGATTTCATCATATATTCTGCAAAGCTCCCTGGTTTCTGCAAGCTCCCGCTTTACATCTTCGGAATCATACGGATCAGCTCTCTTAATATTATTCAGATTCAGAATATCCATAGTAATCTCCATTAGGCAGTCTTTTTCCGCGTCATAAATAGCGTCAAAAATTATTTGACACAGCATAACTTTATCATTCATCCCGGCAAATGTAAACAGGTATCTAAAAAACCCTCTCTGCTGAAATCAGACCTGATCACAACGGAGAGGGGTAAGATTATGTAATTTCCTTCTTTAAATTCTTGATATGGTTAAAACTCTATACTCTGCTGATCCCACCACTGGTCAGGATTCTCTCACCGATTGAGTCCGCCTGCGTGATTCCCATCTGGGTCAGTTCCTGAATTGATGCATCCAGAGCCTGGGGGAATCGCCTCCTATTCCCGTTCAGACAGATAAATATTCAGCCCCAGCAGATATAAGAGTAATTCTTTTGTACGGCTTTGCCAAATGTAACTATTTAAGTTACTAACAAAGCGATTAACATACGACCAAAAAAGGATCAAAAGACACACTTTTGGTCCTTTTTTGGTCTGTTTTGTTATTTTCACTATTCACTATGCTGTTCTAATAAAGTGTTTCCCATATATTGCTTTAGTTAACTGATCAAATACTCTGGGCAGCCATAAACCTATGTTAAACATCTATATCTGTAGAACCAAAACATGTTTTTTGGAAAAAAGTGCGTTTAGGACTTTTATTTCCGCATGAAATTGGTAGAAACAGATGGTATGACTATCCTTACCCACAGCATTTTGCGGTTTTCCTGGAGTTCTTTGCAAATCAGTGAAAGCCTGTAGGTAGAGAATCTGATTTTAACATTTTATACCCAATTCTGTAGGAAAAAACAGCCTGCAAATAAAAAAGTTACTTCATTTATGATTTCATCGATATGTTAGGATAGAATACCGATAAAACTGTTAGCATATTTATTGCTTGACTTATCTTCTCCGTATATTTATCAATATCTGTTGCTGGAAATGGCCCAAAAATGAAATCATCATCTTCATCAGTATACATGTCAATATGTAAATAGGATGACTGGCTGTAACTTTAGCATGATCTCTTCCTTTCGACTGCTTTAATATAATGGATTAGTACTTTAACAGTATGAATCATCCTTTAAAAAAACAGGTAGTCAGAGAGTTCCGGGAGATACAAATCCCGTTTTCATGCCATCTTTATCGTAGTTATACGATAATAATCACAACTCTGACCATATTTATCCACCCATAAACTGCTGCAGAAGCCCAAAACTAATTTTTTATTCGTTTGTAGTAGATAGTATGATACATATCTTGTATTATTATCAACATAAGTGGATAATAATACTGATTAAAGGTGAATTTATC
This sequence comes from Eubacterium sp., assembly GCA_017459345.1. GTDB lineage: Bacteria > Bacillota > Clostridia > Lachnospirales > Lachnospiraceae > Anaerobutyricum. The sequence continues at coordinate 4,662 of JAFUDC010000178.1, read as the reverse complement.
TCCTACTACTCCATGTGAACCTTTCCAAAGAGAAAAACAGTGGATAAAAACGTACCAAAAGAGGCAATTGTATCCACCAATTTCTGAAATACAGTTGTTGTTGACTGCCTTTTTATTTACCCTTTTGAATTATATAAAAACAGGGCCAGAAGGATCAGCACATACCCGACCAGCTTAAAGACACTCATCCCCTCACCGGCAATCAGAATGCCCATGACACTTGCAGTTAGTGGATTCATAACGGTTAGAACCGCTGCCTCCTCAGCCGGCAGGTATTTCTGCCCCAGGGGCTGGAAGGCAAAGCCAAAGCAGCTGCAGTAAAGCACCAAAAGGAACATCATAGACCACTCCAGGACTGTGTGGGGTACCTGCCAGCTTTCTGTAAACAGGGAAGCGATCATACTGATAACCCCCATGGTACCCAACTGGATGATTCCGACTGAAACCGGCTCCCCGTCCCGACTTGCAGTCTCTGTTGTCATAATACATAATGCATATGTAATCATGGCCAGGATAGCAAGTATAATTCCAAAACTGCCCCCGGTACTGGTCCTCTGGGTCAGGGAAAGAAATCCCACGCCGATGACAGCAAGTACCGCACACAGCATGGTCCAGGCCCTGGGCAGGCTTCTTGCCAGAACAGCCGCAAAGACAGGTACCAGCACGATGGCCATGTTCTCAATGAGAGAACAAACCCCTGTATCGATCAGTCTCAATGCGTACATCTCGAAAAACATACAGATGGTATAGAGAATTCCCAGTATAGCCCCGCCCCGAAAGCTGTTAAGGCTTAACTTCAGCATCTTTTTATAAAAAACCACTGCCAGTATGAGAAAGGCCATGGTGAAGCGGACCGCCAGTATGCTCAAAGGTGACATGGTATTAAGCAGTATTTTGGAGAAGAGGAAGGAGGTTCCTCTGGCGATAAATACTGAAATCAGTAGTATTCTAGCTTTTGTTTTGTTCATTTCATATAACTCTCACAATATCCATTTTCTCATCCAGTATCACCACATTCCCTCTTGCCCCAGGCTTGATTATACCTATCTCGTCCTCGAGCCCGATACTCCTGGCGGGATTAAAGGTTGCTGCCAGGACTGCATCAGCAAGGGGTATGCCAAAGAATACTGCCGTTCGCAGACAGTCCATCAAAGAAGAGACAGACCCTGCCAGGGTTCCGTCTTTAAGGGTGGCCTTTAGTCCCTTCTTATAAACCTTCTGTCCGCCCAGCTCGCTGACTCCGTCCGGCAGCCCCGCTGCCCGCATGGAGTCGGATATGAGCACGATCTGGTCCGCCCCAAACAAGGAAAATGTACTTCTAACTGCAGAGGGATGGACATGCTGGCCGTCACATATCAGCTCTACATAAACATCTTCTCTCTCAGCCGCTGCCCCGATGATGCCGGGCTCTCGGTGCAGGAAGGGGTTCATGGCATTATAAAGATGGGTCACATGACAAGCCCCATGGTCAAAAGCCGCCTTTGCCATATTATAATCGGCGGCAGAATGACCAAGGGAAATATGCACATCATTGTGGAAGCGATCAATAAAGTCCATGGCACCGGGTATCTCCGGTGCTATGGTAAGCAGCCGAATTGGAACCGGAGATAGCTTCTGCAGCCTTTCAAACATGCCCTTATCCGCTGCCATAATATAGGCAGGATTCTGGGCACCCCGCTTTTCCATGCTGATAAAGGGGCCTTCCATATTGATGCCAATGATGCGGGCATACCCCTTTTCTCCCACGCTATGAACTGATAAAGACCTTGCCTTTTTACTATCTGTAACAGGCAATGAGCAGCTGGATAAATTATCACATAGACAATTCGCCGATGCAAAACTCTCAGCCAGCTTCTCCTCAGGGTAAGTCATGGATGTCGGGCAGAAGGAAGTGACCCCCTGCTCAAACTGGAAACAGGCAATCTCCTTAAGACTCTCCCTGTCTGCATCACAGAAGTCATATCCAGCACATCCATGTGTGTGGATATCAACCAGACCAGGAATCACATAGCAGCCGGAAGCATCGATGGTATATCCAGAAAACGTCGATCCATCTGCAAATCTGCCATCCTCATCAATCCGGACATCCGATTTCCGAAAAAACCCCTTCCACCGCTTAGTTCCATCCACTTCTATCTGATTAACTTCAAAGACATTCCCATCTTTTATAATAATATTTTTCTTTCTCACAACGACTTCTTCACTTTCATTCCGTTTACAAAGAGTGTCTCCGTATTCCTGGGTAATCTGGTTGTTTTTACATATTTGCAAAAGTCCTATGACTTTTGCAGGTAGTCTTGCATTTTTCATATGACTTTTGCAAGTGGTATTGCATTTTTCATAGGACTTTTTGATTCTTAAAGAATTGTTCTAACCAATACTCTCCTGCTCAATCTTGATTTTCTTATCAAGCATCAGACCAAAGAGGTCCTTTTGACCCCCAAAGAATGGGTCTTGTGACATCCTTTTCAGGGTTTTAATATCCTGATCGGTAAGAGGTTTTCCTGCATCAAGATATTTTAGATACGTCTCCTGGTCCATATAAATTGGCCGGATTTCAATCCCGGTTTCCGTGCACAGGTTCTTCCAGATGCGGAAGCCTCCGCAGTCTATGTCTCCAAAATGACAGAACTCTGCACAAGGATAGGCCTCTTTCAGGTCCATCAGGAAACTTCTTTTTGCCCTGTTGGCATATCCTCCAAGGTATATCACGAGATCCTGCCCGGCCTGCCACTGATGAAAGGAGGTGAGATTCTCTATGGTGATGATGTGCTCAGGAACAAATGTCTGATCCCAGATGATTCCCGGGATGTCCTCCTGGGTGATACCGATTCCGCCTGGGAATGATGAGACTGATATCTGCTGCCAATCTCCATCCATAGTATGATTTGAAGCCCCAGCCCTGCTTTTCTCGAAAATATCACCATCCAGTCCGTATCGCCTGTTATATGAATCATTATCATCAATACTGTAGTGGCCTTCACTTTTTTTATTCTTAATTACAGCAAACCTTCCCTTCCCCTTGATCATAAGCCATATCGGATTCCGATAAATCTCATACTCTTCCAGGATTTCCTCTGTCTCCAGATCTGTGAATCTGACTTCCGGGTGAAAGGCCCCTATAATCCGGGCAGCACTTCCAATCTCTTTTTCCGCAATTTTGGAATCATGAAAGATACGGATGGAGAAAGCTCTTAAGAAGACCGGATTATCATTCTCCATAATCCCGGCAATCAGCTGACATATACGGGAAAACTTCTCCGGGTCATCCAGATCAACAAACTGACGAATACTTTTTCCGGACTGAATCCTGTCCTCAAGCCAAGCCAAAAAGGACGGCAGAATTGTCCTTACATGCTCAGCAATGGACAAAACCGCTTCTTCCTTCTGCCGTCTGCTCTTCCTGCCCAGCAGGAGATAGCATTCCTCCAGCTTATCGGGATTGATCATAACCTTCTCCAGGATATGGCCTTTCTTCCCGTTTTTCCAGACAAGACTGATGTATCCCTTCTCCTCCAGACTGCTAAGCTGGTCGTGGACGATATCATACCTGCTCCAGGTCTCGTCAAAGTACTCCGGAATAAGCTTGCGGTTGATCGTCAGGCTGATATTGACTGTCCGCTGGTTGCTTCCGGTATATAGGAGGCTTCGCTCATATCGGTTCAGCAATTCATTTAATATAAGGTCATCATATCGTTTCATAGTTAATGATTTCCTCTGGAGAACTCCTCCACATAGCTCCCTTCCCCGTCAGTAAGTACTAAGAGAACCTGCTTTACCACCGGCCCGATATACTGAATCTTATCCGGCGGCGCGGCAATGATGGTCTGGAGGTTGGACTGGCCCATAAAGGATAAGACACCGGTAATTCTCTCATCGTCCATGTTGTTGAAGGCCTCATCCATCATGACCAGGCCAATGGAATCTCCCCCGATGCTGGCCCGGTAGAGCTGCATGAAGGAGGCCGCTACTGTGATATAGAAGGGGGTCTGGGTCTCCCCGCCGCTCTTCTCCCGGCTGACCTTGGAGTAATACATAAAGCTGCCGTCCTCATTGCTGATCTTGATATCGTAATCCATATAAGTCCGGTAGTCTGTGTACTCCTGGAGAGCCCGGCTGCTGGTCTCATCGTCCAGGGTCAGCTTCTCAAAGAGCTCCTCGATAACCTCCCTGTGGGTCTCGTTGAAGATACCGCTGAATATAGATGTCCCCTCCATGATGTTGAAATCGTCCATAATCATATCATAGAACTTCTTCACATCCCGCCTGGGTTCATAGCGGAATTCATACTGCTCCCTGCTGAAATGGATATCCTTCAGCGACCGGTTGAGTTCCTTGAACTCAGCCTGGGCCTGGCGGATATTTTCCTGGAGTCTGGACAGAAACTGTTCCCGGAATTCCTCCTCGGCAGCCGTCCGGGCCCTGTAGACCTTATCCTCGTATTCCAGAAGCCGGGAATTTTTCAGCCGGTCATACTCCCTCTCAAATTCCGGGAAACCCAGCAGGGTATCTGCAGCTCCGAAATCATGGGCCACCTTGTAGGCCCGCATGCGCTCGCCCATCTGACTTAGGGCTGCGTTTTTCTGGGTCTCGCTGGCCTTTCTGGCCCTCTCATAATTGGCCTTTTTCCGGCTCAGGGATTCAAAGCTGGTCTTGTCGGTA
>JAFUDC010000177.1 GCA_017459345.1 Eubacterium sp. | reverse complement strand
TCAGAGCCGAAGGAGGAGAACGAAGTGAGCATGTGTAAATCGATGGAAATTTATACAAGAAAAGCGGAGATGAGAGGAGTGATAAAATATCTTAAAGGACGTGGAGAGAAGGAGGAGGACATTGTAGCACGGCTTATGGACCAATTCAATCAGTCAGAAGAGTATGTTAGAGATCAGCTTAATGAAGTAAATAAAGAAGAAATTTCTCAATCTCAAACAATTTAAAACAACATTTTCTTCATGGGGCTGCTCCTGTGGTGACGTTTAATTCCAAAGAGGGAACGGTTTTTAAACCGTTCCCTCGAATAATACTTTCTCTCCTAAAATCACACGCTTAACCCCTATTTCTTTCTTCTTATTGAAGTTGAAACTTAGCATGTAGCCGGTATCAAGACAAAAGTACTCCATATATTCCATTAGCTGTTTTTCACCATCTGCGTTGTATCGTGGACCCCGCCATATCTTTACTTCAATGATATATTGCTGACCAAGGTAATCGATAACGATATCCATCCGGGTCTGAGTGCGGGTCTGAGCCTCAATGTAATAATTTCCAGTTCCGTTGATGATGGGTTTCAGATACAGGAGAAACAGTTCTCTTCCGTCCTTTTCCGGGAAACGATCCGTTAAAGGCCCGAAAATCTGATGATAAGATTCAATAAATCGTTTAAGGATCAGTGGGACATTCAATCGGCCGTCTGCCACGAACAGGTTTTTGTCATACGCGCCAATCTGACGGATAGTGTCATCTTCCTGCTTCTCTCCCAGAAAATGATTATATAATCTGGTTTCAAATATTCGGTTTGAGATGATGACTGAGTTATCCTTTTTATCCAGGAAGCCATACATGCGTAGCTGCTTCTGGGCTTCATCATCCGGAATGTACTCTACAGTCTCTCCCAACATGATGATTCTATATAGCTGCCGTTTTAGTCCGGGGTAGTTTGTCAGCTTACCCATGATGGAATCAAATAGGGTATTCTCTTCTGATACAATCCATTTCACGGCTTCATCAACGCTCTGTCTGCTCCAAGGCAAAGTGGAAGTTTTCTGGTCAGGATTCCGGGACATTAGCCGCTCATCAATTAATTGGCATATTCGGGATACCAGATATGGGTAACCGGCTGTGTAGGCCTCAATGCAGGAGGCTATGTCGTCGGTATTCATCCCGGTTTTATGCTCTGCCTCATATTCATCAAGCATGCCTTTGATGTCCCTACGGCTAAAGCTCATATTTACCAGGAAATCTGCTGCTATATTCCAGGGGCTGTTCACTTTTTGATGGCCATCTTCCCTGATCTTGCTCTTCAGGTGTTTCACATCTGTCACCCCGGCAAGAATAACTGACTGGAAAGCCGGATAGCCCTCGGAGTTTCTCTTCAGATAGCTATCCCGAAGCTGTGCCAGGAAATCCAGAAAAACCTGATTATTGGAAGCACTGTCCACCTCGTCAATCATAAGAACAATTTTCGCCGGAGCTATATCACACCAATCAGCAATCATATCAAATAATTCGCCGAAGCCGGCCTTATGCTCGGATCTTCCGATTATATCATCGATAATCACATCAATTTCAGCAGGAAATGTCACTCCGGTCCGCTTGCTTCTCCTGAGCAGACGGCAGAAGTCTTGAACGAAGTCTTCTTCGGAGGAGAAACCTTTGCTGCTGATTCCCTGAAAGTCCAGACTGATGGCAAGATATCGACCAAGTAAATGTTTTCGCAGGATGGATAGGGTTGTCGTTTTACCATACTGACGGGCCCGGTTGATGGTAAAGTACTGCCCGGCATCGACCATATCGGAAATCTGCCTGATCCGGTCACTTATATCGACCATATAGTGTATCTCCGGAACACAGACACCTGTAGTATTGAAATGTTTCACCGAATGCCGCCTCCTTTCAAGATTTTGGGTTCACAATGAAGTAATTATCTGCCCTCTTCTCTTTGCTGTCATATAGATTTCTTTGGCTTCTTTCCGGAAGCCGGAGCCAAGCATGACATTTAATGGGCGGACCAGGCCATCGTAAATGAGCACATTGTGGTAGGGGAGCAAAGTCAGGTCCAGAAGGAGAGGTAATTCGTAGGAGGGGAACAATTCTTCCCATTGGGATTTCAGTCCTTTGACCTGATATACCTTGCTGTCATCCATGGAGATGAGGATGGATCCTTTCTTTAAGTGGCGTTCCAGGAGGAAGCGGCCGGTTACGTGGTTTTTCCAGCTGAGGATTAGTGAGGCTTCTATGTCGGACAAACTGCTCTTCTGTGCCTTGACATATTCGTCAATCAGAGCCGTATCTTCCCACAGGGCATCTATGATCCTCTGGATATCCATCATATTCATATCTTTCCTGGTACTCTTGTTTTGATCTTCGGTGATCTTTTTCTTTTTGTTGACATAATCCAGCAGCGGGAACCACAGGCGGTAAAATGTATCGGAATCTTCCTCCGGCACAGTTTCGTTGGCTGTGATTTTGATTTCATTTACAGGTCTGATTGAAGATGCAGCATCTGTATCAGGGACGGCCAGCAATACTTTCTCATACTCGTTGTCGCCTAGAAGAATGTTAAGTATATCGGCTGCATCAGGGCATTGTTTGTAGATATCGGATAGGAGGCTCTGAAGTTCTTCTTTGGACAGAGCAGATATTTTCTTCCGGAATTGAGCCGGGGTCATCTTTTTTGACTTTGCCATAATCTATTTCCTTCCTTATTAAAACAAGGGGCGTTGATTCCCTTTTGGGCTTATGATAAAATTACCATAAGCCAGACATGGAGTCAATATTCCGAGTGGGGAAATAAAAAGAGATTCCACAGTCTGCTTGTATTTAAAAACCTGTATATGTTCTTACAGATATTATAGGGCCCAATGAATGAGAAAGAAATATATGGAGGTATTCACATGCTGCCTGAACAAGAGGAGAAAATAGTTGAGTTTCTTGAGCTGATTTACGATCTGATCTTTGTCTATCTGATCGGCAGGAATAATTCTCTGCTGCATCATATCGAGGGGGGATTTGTGACATGGGATGCCTTTCTGGCCTACCTGCTCTGTTCCCTCGCCATTATCCAGATATGGAACTTCAGCACATTTTATATTAATCTATATGGAAGAAATGGGGTGCGGGATCATATATTTATTTTTATAAATATGTATCTGCTCTACCATATGGCTGACGGGATCAAGAGCGGCTGGCAGGATTCCTTCTATCAGTTCTGCGTCGCCTGGTTTCTGATCCTTGTCAACATCGCCATGCAGCACATCATAGAGATGCGCAATCATCAGGGGGAGCCCTGGATTCTGGAGCGGCTCAAATGGAAAGCAATCATTGTATTTGCGGAGGCGGCGTTGATCCTTGTTCACATGTTCGTGTTCTACAAGACCGGCAGGTCTGTCGCTTACATCCCGGTCCTCTTCGGCATGCTCGCTATGGTCCTGTCCAGCCGGGCAAATATGCTGGCCCCGGTAGATTTCGGACATCTGAGCGAGCGGGCCATGCTTTATGTAGTCTTTACATTTGGTGAGATGATCATTGCGATCACGGAGTATTTTGAAGGCGGCTTCGCCGGAACCACCCTCTACTTCTCCGGGATGGCATTTCTGAGTGTGGTGGGGCTCTTCCTGAGCTATGAGGTTTATTATAACCGGATTGTCAACCGGGAGGCTCTGACCAACGGAATCGGCTATATGCTGATCCATGTCTTTCTGATATTTGCCTTAAATAATATCTCCGTTGCCCTGGAGTTCATGCGGATGGAGGAAGTGGCCCTGCTGCCCAAGACCCTTTTTATCAGCTGTTCTTTCATCCTCTACTTCCTCTTTCTCTTTCTGGCCTGCATTTATGCCAAAAAGAGATGCGCCTTCAACCGGAGATTCTATGAGTATATCGGCATCTTCGGCGGTACATTTCTTGTTTTGATGCTGCTGTTGATGGCACGAAGCATGCTGAACATCGCCGTCAGCGTCCTGTATGTATTCGTGATATTCGTTATTCTCTACCGGCGGGGAAAGCTGGCCGCCGTGGGATAACGATGACTATTGCGGCGGGGGAAGTGATTTCTGAAGAGAACGATGTCGGGAGTATTGGAAATTGCCGGCAGGAGGAGGCTGGCGATGGCGAAGATAAGAATATGATAATGACAGGCACCACTGTTTTACTTATTAGTATAAGCAGTGGTGTTTTTTGGTATATAGGCCAATTGTTGACAGCCCTATAACTTAATGGTATATTTATTACAATCAAAACAAATATTGGAAATCATATCTTTCTCGCTATGATATAAGAGTTTGAAAGTTTTTAGAAGGTAGATAACTCTAAAAATTGAGTTTAAAGAGTTCTAAAGGAGGAAAAAGTTCTTAATGGGAGTGATGGATGTAACTGTATGCCTGGAGGTATCCAGGAAGATCACTCAGGATGAATGGGAACCTGTTTATGAGGAAGCTCTGCAGCTGGCCATGGCATTTCCGCTGGCAGAAAGAAGGACGGTGGCTATAGGCGGTCATGACGTCCTCTGCCTGGTTCCTGTGAAAGAACAAAAGCGATGTAACCACTACCCTAAGCCATGGATCAGTTCAGGATGGACTGCCCATGGAGACTATACTTATATGAGAACCGGCGGAGCATTTTATCTGCCGAGAGATATTGTTGGGATGTATAAGGAAAGAAGTGATTCCGGAGATGCCTTGAAAGGGGAAGATGTTTTGGAGGGGGTTATCATGCGCATCCACAATTATATCCTTTGGGAGAGCAATACAGCCGGCGAGCCCTACCATCTCTATCTTCTGGCTATTGCCTGTCTCATCGAAAGCCGACTGGGGGATAAGGCCTTAGTTTATGGGAATATCACCAGAACTCAATGTCAGAAAGCTGTGGAAGCGGCCAATGAAAAGCTGGCTGAACTGGCCGGGGTGAAAGAGGAATTCTCAGGTCAAGGCCTGGGACAAGGCCTTGACCGAAGCTCAAGTCTTAACGTGGGTCAATATCAGGATCAAAGCCCGGGTAAAGACAAGAGGCTAAGTCTGGACGGGCAGTTCCAGCCGGTTGTATTGCCGGTATGTTGCAATCCAGATCAACTCCACCAACGAATCATACGTCTGCCGCTATCGGAGGAAAAGAAATTGGAGCTGGAGAAGAAATTGGAACTGAAGAAGATATTCTCCCTGGGAAGATATACACAGGATAGATTTGGTGGGGAAGAATTAGCAGATTGGGGAAAACAGGAGAATCTGGCAAGTTTGGAGTATGATATATATGATTATTCTGATTTGATTAACTATCGGCCGGGAGATACATATGTGCCGGAGCTGGCAGCGGCGATAGAGCAAACTTGCACAGGTCTTAAACGTTTGCTTGAGGAGGAAGAGTATCTTCAGATGACAGACCAATCCAGCTCAGAGAAATTCTCGTGGATCCTGCGCCAGAGCTGTTATCTCATGTTGCGTGACAGAGATTGGGAGAAGATATATCTTGAGCTTGAATCTGAGGGGGCATCCTGGACAAATAGAAAGGAAAATCAATTAAAGGTGGAAGATACGAGTACAGACGGTGAGACTTGTTCTGGGAAATTGGCCTGGAGTAGATACTATATCCTAATGAAGGTTAAGATGACAAGCGGAGCCTCTATTGATTTTGTCCGGGCTATGATAGTGAATGATCATTTATATAATAGATGGTTTGTTGGAGGAGAAGTTTAGGAAGGAGTTGTTCTGTCGCTTCCCTAAACGCATTGATAGATTGATAATAGATGCAGATGAAGCAGTAGTAAGAAGTAATTGGATATATATTTATGTTAATGGGGAGCAATTACCGCATCAGGTGGTAATTGCTCCCCATATTTATTGATTATCTAACGTGTTCTGGGTTGGCTAACCGACAAAAAGGGCAAAAAGCATGAAAGTATCCGTAGTAAAGAGAAGGCATGGGAAGGAAAAGACAGATACAAAAAAGGGGAAGAGGAAAAGTATCAGTCACAGACTTTGCTCTTTCAGGAAGTTAATAGATATAACTAATGATATTCGATTATCGGCAGGCCACATGTGGATAATAAAAAATATAATAACACAATAAATACTTATAAAAAATATAATTGCGTCAACTATAAAATAATAGTGTGTGCATTATTATCAGCAGATAGACAAAAATGAAAACTTGTCTAATACTGAGAGCTCCGGAGAGCAGGATTATTCTGAGAATAAACTTGCTAATCCAGAAGAGGAGAATCTAGCAGAGCCAACGATTAATCTGAAAATTATTAATACTGATACGGATGGAACCAGGCTGGAGGGTGCAGCATTCGCCCTGTATCGGCTCAATGAACAGGGGGTTTATGAGAGTGTAGATAAACCATTCACTATTTCTGCTAATGGGTACGTTATTCCTGAATTGACAGAGGGTGATTACAGAATAGAGCAGCTGACGGCTGTTGATGGTTACCTGGTGGTCGATAAAGAGACTGAATTCAGTATGATAGTCGAATTTGACGGCAAACCGGACTCAGAGCTGAATCAGGAGTCAGCAAAAGGATCAGAAGAGAAATTAGCAGAGGAATTAGTAAAAGAAACAGACGTGGAGTTCTTGAGCCTGGATGACTCTGATCTTAGTCATGCAGATCTCAATGCGGTGGGAAAAGATAGTTATCAGTTAACTATCATGAATCCACCTGGAGCCATGCTGCCCCAGACTGGCGGCAGGGGTATATGGATATATACATTAAGTGGGTTGATGTTAGTCATCTTGGCCGCTTTGATGTACGGTTTAGAACTTGGATGCAGGGAAAGGGGGTGTAAATAACACGTTCCATTCCCGGCAAATAACTGATTTCAGGTTCGAATCGAATATAGAAGAGGCTGCCTGATGATAATCGAAGTCGGGACATCATATCAGCAGCTTTAGCAACACATATTGAATATTACTAATTTTTTAGAAAGGAATGTTTATTAATGAATAATAATTTTACAATCAGATTTCCAAAAAGGGAGAAGGAGTTTATTGATCGTCAGATGTCGTCAGATAATAAAACATCACAAATCAGGAGTCTGTCCCAGAACAGGGAACAGCTTCATAGCAGAAAGGGAGTGATAAATGTGAAGGCTGTCCTGAAGTATACTGCGGCTTTATTCCTGGCATGTATGCTGATAGCTTTGGCGGGGCTTCCGGTTTATGCTGACCAGGAGACGGGTTCCATTGAAATCTATGATATTCAAAGAGATGAAAACAATAATATTACTTATGATGCCTATCGTATCTTTGATATGACCACAACAGGCGACAAGGATATTTCCAATAATAAATATACCTCCGTTGCCTACACCGTTAATTCTGCCTGGGAGGCTTTCTTCCGGGATGATACGGAGGCAGGCGGAGCCCAGTATCTGCTTACTGATACCAATGGAAACCGGCTTGATCCCATCGCCTTTGATGGGGCTACCTGGTATATCAATATTACCGAGACCAATGTGGCTGAGTTTGCCAAGAAGGCCTTTGAATACTCTCAGAAGAATAATATAGCAGCTACTATAAGCGGTAATACAACGGGTCTCTTTAACGATCTGGCCTTGGGTTATTATATGGTTTACCCCAAGGGAGCTACTATCCATAAAGGTGATTTTACCAGCATAGTTTCCCTGACCTCCACGGAACCTAATGTAAAAATTCGACAGAAGGCTGAGTTCCCAAGCATCACCAAGACTGCGGCTGACCAGTCTGTGCAGCTGGGTCAGGTGATTCCCTGGACCATCAAGGGTAAAGTTCCGGATACCACGGGTTTTACCAGATACGATTATATTATCACAGATACCACATCCGAAGGTCTGACATTTGATGGAACGGATACGATTAAGGTTATGATTGGCGCTGAAGATGTGACAGATGATTGTGAGATCAGCACCACGACAGGGGATTTTAGCGTGAAGATTCCGGTGATTGGCCAGACCTACGGCGCTGATATCACAGTGACCTATACCACCACAGTAAATGCACAGGCGGTAGGAGCCATTTCCAAGAATAATGCCACACTGACCTACAGCAATGATCCGAAGAATACCAGCGGTACGACGACAACTCCGGTATCGGAGGATAAGGTGTTCTCCTCCAAGCTGACCATTGATAAGTATGGCAAGAATGGCGTGAGTCTGGAAGGGGTTAAGTTTGTATTAAAATGTGTCAGCGTGGCGGAGGCCTCTGCCCAGGTGGATGATGAGAACCCTGTTCTGGCAGCGGCAGCTGCCGGTAAATATTATAAGACACAGGATGGGAAGGTTACCTGGGTCGATGACCAGTCTCAGGCTGAGGTTTTTATAACAAATGCAGCTGGGCAGGCAGAGATCTCGGGTCTGGAAAACGGAGATTATGAGCTGATTGAGATTGAGACCATCCCAGGATATAACATACTCACATCTCCGGTTCCTGTGACAATTTCGGGTGATACAAGAAATGTATCAAATCTAACATATCTTGAAAGTATCGAAAACAAGACCGGTGCCCTCCTCCCATCCACCGGCGGCATGGGAACTACTATTCTGTATGTGGCAGGCAGCATCCTGATCATGGCAGCCGGCGTGATTCTGGTGACCCGCCGCCGTGTGGGAGAGTGAAACCATCTGATTTTTCTTAATGGACGCAACCACTCCTAAATCTGACTTGCGTCCATCAGAATCAGTGAAAAGCGAGTAATAAAGCGTCTGAAAGCTGGACGCAACCGCTCCAAAATAGGAATTGCGTCCAGCAAATCAAATAAAAAAACAAAATAAATATAAATAGCATAACAGATATCAGATATAAAGGAGCCGGATATTGTCCTGTTAGCGATAAAGGAGAGGCACAAATCCTGGCGTCCGATAATATTTTTTAAAATAACATGTGTTTAGTAGAGAGGAGAAAATTATGGCAACATTAAGAGAAATAGCAAAAGAGTGTGGCGTATCTATGTCAACTGTTAGTAAGGCACTTAACGGATATACGGATATCAGCGAATCAACCAGGGAGAGGATCCTGGCAGTTGCGGAGAGTATGAATTATCTGCAGGCGATTTCACCTCAGAGAGTACGTGTGTCTGCTTCAGAGAGATCACAGTTATCTCCATCGGAGATTAAGGATGGGTCTCCACTGGAAGAGTTGAATGAGGCCTTATCAGAGAAAGTTAATTTTTCCTCTGTGGAGCAGAAGAAGGATGCATTATCAGAAGATTTGAATGTCGGTTTATCAGAGCAGGAGTTCTTGTCTCTCCCGGAGCGAAAGCCTCTTGTTTCATCAGAAAAAATGAGTATAGATTCATCGGAAAGAGAGCGGTTATCTCCATTAGAAATGGAGGATGAGTCTTCACCAGAGAAGGTGAGTATAGATTCATCGGAAAGAGAACAGTTATCTCCATTAGAAACAGAGGTTGAGTCTTCACCAGAAGAGGTGAATAATGATTCATCAAAGAAAGAGCAGATGACAAAGAAAGAGCAGATGACAAAGAAAGAGCAGATGACAAAGAAAGAGCAGATGACAAAGAAAAAGCAGTTGGCAAAGAAAAAGCATATGGATTCGTCTAAGAAGGCTGATCCGAAGCTGTCCTATAATCTGGGAGTGATTTTTCATAATTCTCAGGAGGGAAGGTTTGAGCAAGAGTTTTTAACTAGCGTATTAAAGAGCTTTAAAGAGGAGGCCAGGAGGAAGGGATATGATATCATACTCCTTCCCTACCACCCGGATCTTAAGAAGGAAACTTATCTGGAATACTGCCAGAAAAAGGAGATTGATGGAGCTGTGGTTACCTGTACCGATTTTAAGGATCCTCAGGTACTGGAGCTGATTATGAGCGATATCCCGGTGGTGACCATTGACCATGTCTTTGATAATTGTCCGGCGGTCCTGTCGGATAATATTGCCGGGATTCACATTTTGCTGGACCGCATTATTTCCAGGGGGCATGAGAGGATTGCCTATATTCACGGAGAGTATTCGTCTGTGACACGGAACCGGCTGAGCAGCTTTTACCGGACCATGAGTGAGAGGGGGTTGGAGGTGCCTCGGGAGTATGTGATTGCCTCAGCTTATCATGATGTTCAGGCGGCGGTAAAGGCGACGGAGACTTTGCTTGCTTTGCCTGAGCCTCCGACCTGCATTATCTATGCGGATGATCTATGCTGTGCCGGTGTGCTCCGTCACCTGAGGCGCAAGCAGATTCGGGTTCCGGAGGATATTTCTCTGGCAGGATATGATGGACTGACTATCGCCTCCCTGACTAATCCGGAGATTACCACCATCCGCCAGGATACGGGCAAAATCGGACGTACTGCCGCCCAGCAGCTGATTTCCTTGATTGAGAAACCGGAGACGACCATCATCGAGCGCTATAAGGCAGCCCCGTCCTTTGTTGAGGGGGAGACCCTGGGGGTGCCGGAAGGGGCTTGATACTTTAACATCAGTCTGGATTTCCTGTGCATTGGACTGCATCTAATGTTGTTGCACAGCTCGGGTGCTAAGCCAGAGAGAGTTTCGCTTAAAACCAATCCTATAGTAGCCAGCGGCAGTGAATTATGTTATGATATGGATATGAATGTTGAATCATTTGTTTTTGTTCAATTAACTTGATTCCATGAGGAGTCCTGATATAAGGTTACATATTATTCACTTGATTTTATCAAGAGGTTCCGTGAGGAGTTTAGATATATCTGTCATTAAGGATACATATATTAAGGGAGGTCTTATCTTATGGCCGATATCATGACAAAGAACCGGACTGCCTTCCGGGAGTTTGCCCGGTTTGCCGCAATGAGGGATATCTCTTCACAGACGGCGGAGGAGATTTGGAAAGCGGGCAAGCTTAAGCGGTTTGAGAAGGGGGATCTTATACTTCGGGCCATGGAGAAGTCCCAGGGTATCTGTTTCCTTCTTTCGGGCAAGGTGATCCAGTATAATCTGACCCATTCCGGAAAGAGGAAAATTCTCTTTATATTCGGGCCTGGCAACCTGCTTAATGATCATGTATTTGATGATCATAATTCCACGATCTATTGTGAGGCGATTGAGGATGCGAGGGTACTGCTTCTTTCCAAGGATGATTTCAACAGGATTATGGAGGGAGATTTTTCTCTGATTCGGGCAGTGATGTCTGAGCAGGAACGGAAAATGTGGCGGCTGTCCCATCAGCTTAAGAACACTGTAAGCAGCATTTATCTGGAGAGGAAGCTGGCGGCTAAACTGTGGAAGCTGGCCAGGGATTTTGGGATATCGAGGGATGATGGTATTGAGATTGATGTGACCATGAGCATTACATTTCTGGCGGATATGCTGGGGGTGCCCAGGGAAACGGCTTCAAGAGTGTTTCGTGTATTGGCAGATCAGAAACTGGTAAGGCAGGAGAGAAAGAGAGTGATCGTCATCGATCCTGACCGGTTAGCACATTTTTATAAAATTGGAGAGATTCCGTGACATATGTCACGGAATTTTTTTGTATATTTTGATAAAATCTTATCAAGTACTTGTGACTTATGTATAATTTCGTCCGCAGATTGACTGTTGTTTAGTGTAATGTTTCCGGAGTATAGGGATAAGCATTTGAGTCAGATACGAGTTTCGAAATTAAGTAACTAATGTTTCAGGAGCCGGATTTTGTCCAGGCAGCGAAGCGGGAGGGCAGCAAAATCGGGCATCCGGCAATTTACATCAGATAATAGTATGCAATATTAGAGGAGGGAGGAGTTGTTATGGGATATCAGTTACCTAAGGATAAGGCGGACATGATCTTTCACAGGCTGGCGTCGGAGTATGATATCTGGGCACCCAGGTGCATGAAAGGAGAGGGGACATTTTCTGATATCGATGTGATCCGCTACGGGAAGGTGGATTCCCTGGATGAGATCGAGTGGGAGAAGAAGTCGGATTACTCTTTTAAGGAGGTTCTGATTCCGATCAATGAGACTTTATTCTATTTTACCGAGGATCAGACCACGGTTCCAAAGGAGGAGCCCAGGGATATGCTGGTTTTCCTGCGGGCCTGCGACCTGAATGCGGTGAAGCGGCTTGATCAGATCTATCTGGATAATGTTTTCGGTGATTATTATTACGATAGAAGAAGGAAAAAGGTGAAGTTTGTGCTGATGGGCTGCCAGACGACCTGCGCCAGCGGCTTCTGTGTCAGCATGGGGACCAACCGGGCGGATAATTACGATGCCTGCTTAAAGCTGGATGGGAACTATGCCTATGCGGATGTGAAGGATCAGGACCTGCTGGAGAAAATGTGTGAGCTGATCAAGGATCAGGCAGCGGCTGACGGAGCAGCGGAAAAACAAGCGGATGTCACCCCGGACTTTGTCACCGAGAACATAGAAAATGTCATTCTGCCAAAGAATCTCTCCAACGATTCCTTCAGCAAGGAGATCTGGAAGGAGTACGGCGGCCGCTGCATCACCTGCGGACGATGCAACTTTGCCTGTCCCACCTGCACCTGCTTTACCATGCAGGATATATTCTATCAGGATAACCCCAAGGTGGGTGAGCGAAGAAGGATCTGGGCTTCCTGCCAGGTGGATGGCTATACGGATATGGCCGGAGGCCATGGCTTCCGCAAGGACAAGGCAGACCGGATGAGATTCAAGGTTATGCATAAGATCTATGATTTCCAGAAGAGATTCGGCTATACCATGTGTGTGGGATGCGGACGCTGCGATGACATCTGTCCGGAGTACATTTCCTATTCGAATCTGGTGAACCGACTGGCTAATGAAGAATCTGCTTGTGAGAGTTAAGCAGGGACAATCGGGCAAGCCCGCATTAGTCAGACAGAAACGTGCCTATACAAAGGAGGAGCAGGCATGAAAAATGAATATATTCCACAGCTTTCCACGATTCGGGAGGTTATTAAGCATACAGATATGGAGTACACATTCCGCATGGAGTTTCAGGGGGATGTGAAGCCGGGTCAGTTTTTTGAGGTGTCTATCCCCAAGTTCGGCGAGGCGCCCATCTCCGTTAGCGGCATCGGCCGGGATACCGTGGACTTTACCATCCGCCGGGTGGGAAAGGTCACCAATGAGATATTCGAGAATTACGTGGGCGACCGTTTCTTTATCCGCGGACCCTACGGCAATGGTTTTGACCTGGATAATTATAAGGGAAAAGAGCTGGTGGTGGTCGCCGGCGGTACCGGCCTGTCCCCGGTAAGGGGCGTGGTGGATTACTTTGCCCACCATCAGGACCAGGTGGTCAGTGAGACCCTGATTGCAGGCTTTAAGTCTCCATCCGACGTACTCTTCAAGGATGATTTTGATTTCTGGAATGGTTCCGGCATGAAGGTTATAAAGACAGTGGATACCGCACCGGAAGGCTACGAGGGGCCTGTGGGCATGGTAACCAAATATATCCCCGACCTTACATTTGCTGATATAAAGAATTCTTCCTTTATCTGTGTCGGCCCGCCCATCATGATCAAGTTCACCGTGATGGAAATCCTGAAGCTGGGTGTTCCGGAGGAGAACATCTGGGTTTCCAACGAGCGGAAGATGTGCTGCGGTCTGGGCAAATGTGGTCACTGCAAGATCGGTTCCACCTACATCTGCCTGGACGGGCCCGTATTCAACTATGTCGATGGGAAGAATCTGATAGATTAGGCGCTTGGGAGGATATATAGATGAGTTTAGATGTTAATACCAAAAAACTGAAAAAGAATGCATTCCGTGTATCCAAGGTTCGCGGAATCGGTGCTTCCCGCATCCGTGTGCCGGGGGGATACCTGAATGCCAAGGTTCTGGGTATGGTTCAGGAGATTGCCGAGGAGTTCGGCAACGGCTATGTTCACCTGACCACCCGGCAGGGATTTGAGATTGAAGGAATTCGATTTGAGGATATGGATGCCATCAACAAGAAGCTGCAGCCCATCATCGACCTGGTGGAGACCAACCAGGAGGAGAGGGGAGAGGGCTATCCGGC
>JAFUDC010000176.1 GCA_017459345.1 Eubacterium sp. | reverse complement strand
GATACAGCTGGTTACATACCGTTTGCTGGAACAGGGGTATTGAAGGTCAATTTGTGTGTGATTCAGGAGCATGAAAATGACGCAGAAGAAACCATACACACACAAATGTCGCAATCGGAGAAGCATCGGGAACTGTATTCACACTTTTGCCGGGGTGCAGCTCAGAGCGGAGTGCAGCAGGCAGATGGATCAGCTGCGGATTAAGAACGGTCCGGCCTACGAGCAGCCGACAGCGGTTCCGATGCTGACGGATGCATATAATCTGCCTGCGAAGAAAGTAGTTCATGTCGTGGGACCTATTGTGCAATATCGTCTGACTCCTGCATTGGAGCAGAATCTTGCAGATTGCTATAAGAACACCCTTGATATGTGTGCAGAAAATGAGCTGAAAAGTGTTGCTTTCTGCTGCATCTCCACTGGAGTCTTTCATTTTCCAAACAGGCGGGCGGCTGAGATTGCTGTCACTACGGTGGAGGACTGGCTTGCCAGTCATCCCGGAAAGATGAAAAGGGTGATCTTCAATGTTTTTAAAGATGAGGACAAAAAATACTATGAAGAACTTATATGATGATATGCCTGACGGTTATCAGGAAAGTATCCAAAAAGGTTTGAAGGCTGTTCGTCATTTCGGCGGACATATGTCATTCGGAACCGGAACGGATGAAGAAAAGATAAGCAGGCTGAAAAAAGAGATCGAAACTGCTGATGCGATTGTGATCGGCGCAGGGGCCGGTTTGTCAACCGCAGCCGGCCTGACCTACAGCGGAGAGCGTTTTGAAAGATATTTTTTTGATTTTGCAAAAAAGTACGGTATCCGCGACATCTATTCCGGTGGTTTTTATCCTTTCCCCGATGAGGAGACCCGTTGGGCATGGTGGGCAAGGCATATCTATTACAACAGGTATATTGACCCGCCTAAACCTGTATATCATAGTCTTCTTGAGCTTGTGAAGGATAAGGACTATTTTGTAATAACCACAAATGTAGACCACCAGTTTCAGAGAGCCGGATTCGACAAAAAGAGACTGTTCTATACCCAGGGGGACTATGGTCTCTTTCAAAGTGTGAATCCATCCCTGCAGAAAACCTATGATAATGAAGAGTGGGTCAGGAAAGCGATGGATGCACAGGGCTTTTGCCTGAGTGCGCAGGAAAATCATCCAGTGGATGATTCCATAGCAGTGAAAGATACGGACGGCATATATCAGGTGCCGGAAGATGGGCGAATTGCGATGCGGATTCCATCAGACCTGATCCCGAAATGCCCGGATGACGGAAGTGATGTCACAATGAATCTTCGTGCAGATGATTCTTTTGTGGAGGATGAAGGCTGGCACAGAGCGTCGGCGGCATATTCCGACTTCCTTCGCAGGCATGAGAATCTTCATGTGCTGTATCTTGAACTGGGAGTCGGAGCCAATACACCCGTTATAGTGAAATATCCGTTCTGGCAGATGACCCTGGCGAATGAAAAGGCGGTTTATGCCTGCATCAATTATGGAGAGGCCTTCTGCCCTGGCGAAATTGAGAAGAAAAGCATCTGTATCAACGGGGACATAGCTGCTGTGCTGGAAAAGATAAAGTGAATCGCAGATTGTTTTGCTGCTGTTTGTTTAAACATATGCGCCGGTGGTAAAGCAGTTTCCTCAGATAAAGCGAGTACAGGCAGATGAGAAGCGTCATGGGGATACAGTGTTGGGATTATTAAAATGATTGAGAGGTAAAAGTTATATGACCAGGCAATTAGAGATTGAGATACCCATAACGGAGATAGGACCTGTTTGCATCGGTCAGGTGGAAGATACTGTGGCAGCTACAGGATGCACTGTTCTGATCAGTAAAGAGGGGATGCCTGCCGGTCTGGATGTCCGCGGCGGAGGTCCGGCTTCCCGGGAGTCGGAACTGCTGAAGCCACTGGCAGCGGCTAATGCTATTCATGCTATTGTACTTGCAGGAGGAAGTGCATTTGGTCTGGGTGCCGCTGGAGGTGTTATGGATTATCTGGAGGAGCAGGGAATCGGTTACGACACTGGTTTTGCCAGGGTGCCTCTTGTTGTTCAGTCAGATATCTATGATCTTTCTGTGGGGAAGTCAGATATCCGTCCGGATGCTGCCATGGGTTATGAAGCGGCCAGAAGAGCCCTGGAATCTCCGGATTACCGTGATGGCAATTGACAACACAACCATCGGTGTGATCATAACCAATGCTTCTTTTGATAAATCGCAGCTTTCCAAAATAGCCGGAATGGCCCATGACGGATATGCCAGGTCCATTCGCCCGGTGCATACATCGGCGGATGGGGATAGTATCTATGCGGTATCCGTGGGGAGTCTGCAGGCTGACCAGGATCTCTGCGGCATAGTTGCTGCAGAGGTTATGAGTGAGGCGATAAAGAGAGCGGTACTTAGCGCCCAGAGCGCCTATGAACTGGTGTCGGCAAAAGATATTGTTGTATCGAACAACTGATTCGATCAGGCGGATCAGAGGAAAAGACAATATTGAAGATTTCATAAGAGGCGCTAAATTCATGTTTGCATCATTTACACTTCTCCAGGATATCAGCAGTTTCGGATAGCAGTGTACTGAGCCTTTCGCGATCTGCTTGCGGGAGAGTGAGGATTCGCTCCTCCAGATGACGGCTGCTCAAAGCGATGTGGGATTCGATAAAGGCGATACCCGCTTCCGTTAAACTATACAGGCAGATACGGCCATCGTCTGGGGCTTTATGTTTGGAGGCATAACTAGGCTCCCCTTATAAGTGTCCTGATAATAGGCATAGATATCAGAAACGTAAAAGCTCCCCACACGGTAGGCAGCCGGAATGATTGAATCCTTCATTGTATCACCTCGCACTTATTGTAAGGGACAAAAGCAGAAATAGCAAGTAAAAAGACTGATATGCCTTGCAAGGTTTCTGAACCTTCAGGCAAATCAGTCTTTGCTTTTGTATACAATCTGTTACGATGATGCTTTAGGTGTGTAATCTGTCAAGAACATACATCAAATCTGGGGTGACTGTCCCCATTAAGGAAACAATGAATGAAAAGTTTTAACATACCTTGACATTATATCGCTGTAGCGATATGATTATATCAGGAGGTAAGTTTATGCTTGTTTATCACGGATCTGACCATATTATTGAAACTCCCATTTATCATGGCAGCAGGAGGACGAATGACTACGGTTACGGTTTCTATACGACGGCAAGTTCGGAGCTCGCCAGAGAGTGGGCCTGCTCTGACAATCAGGATGGCTTTGCCAATATCTATGAGCTTAATCTCGATGATCTTCATATTCTGAATCTTAACGATCCAGGGTATAATATCCTTAACTGGCTGGCTATCCTTGCAAGGTACAGAAGCTATTGGCAGAAAGGGAGTATTGCCGAAGAAGCCAAGGATTACCTGCAGGAACATTTTTTTGTGGACCCGGAGCAATATGACATAATTATCGGATATCGCGCGGATGATTCCTATTTCAGCTTTGCTCAGGATTTTGTCGCAGGTACCATATCTTTTTCAAAGCTTTCGGAAGCTATGAGGCTGGGTAAACTGGGAGAGCAGATTGTTTTAAAGAGCCAGGAGGCATTTAACCATATACGCTTTGTTGGAGCAGAGCCTGCAATGGCTGCAACCTATTATGAGAAGAAAACCGCCCGTGACAGGGCTGCCCGCCGGGCCTATCGGGCCACAAAACGTGCAGCCGATGGGATTAATGAACTGTTCATGCTTGATATCATGAGAGAGGAGATTAAAAATGGTGATCCACGCCTACGATGAATCTTATCTGGCCGACGCGCAGAATATCCTGGGTCATGCCGTGGATTTTGCCGTCATGTCACTGAATCTTGATCCTGATGTTTTTGGCAGTGCATTTGCTGTTTCCTCTGTATCGAAACAATTTGCGGCAGGGAACCCTCGTTATGTCGCCGGTATGAGTGGTTGTGAACTTGCCAGGATAGTACTGTCGGAAACCCATACAACTTTTATTGATGCAGAAGATGTTATGTATCTGGATAAATCTCCGGAATACTGGGTGGGATGGGCGCTTGCACTATATCAGTGGCATTCCTCCCGTCCCTTTATGGATATTCTCTCTACTGTTCCCCTATCCAGGCTGTTTCTGATGTACCCTGTCTATCATGAGATGGATATAATACATTTTGTGGAGGAGATGGATCATCTGATGAAGCAGGCTAATCCGGCTACCCGTCTCAAAACCAGGCGTGCCAACTGCGGTTTTTCACAATCCGAACTTGCATCTTGTTCTGGTGTTGCACTGCGGCAGATTCAGCTGTTTGAACAAAGGCAGCGGGATATCAATAATGCTTCTGCGATCACCCTCCTTAAACTGAGCCGGGCCTTGCATTGCCGTATGGAAGACCTGATCGAATTATGAAATCCGAGGGGCTGCCCTGCAGCTAAGGCTGCTCAGACTTCACTCACTAAGCCGGCTGCAAGTCAGACCCGCACGTCTTTTTCGCCAATGTTGAATGTAGTTACTTGATAGTTGTAATATATATAATTACAACTAAGATGTCAAGCATTTTTTTACAACTTTTTCGGGTTTACAAGGTAATCGGTATAATATTGACAAACGGTAAATATATGGTATATTAATGGTATATAAACGATTGTGAAATTGCAGCATTTGGAGATGTTCAATATGACGATAGAAGAAATGATGAGAAGAAAGCGGGAACTTGGCTATTCCATTAAGACGATTGCACAGATGTCGGGTGTTCCCTACAGCACTATCCAAAAGATTTTTTCCGGAACCACCTCCGCACCCAGAGAAGAGACAATCCGGGCACTTACGAAAGTCCTGAGAGAATCAAAGTCTTATCCTTCTCCGGCAGAGCTTACCCATGATCTTTCTATGGTGGAGGATTCTTCCATCGTATATCGGGTAAAAAAAAGGGGAGATTATACCCTGGAAGACTATTATGCCATGCCGGATGAGCGCAGGGTCGAACTGATCGATGGGGAGATATTTGAGATGGCAGCTCCTTCGGTAAACCATCAGATGATTCTGGGAGAACTCTACATCCAGTTTCGGGCATGTGCCGACCTTCATGGGCAGGCATGCAGGGTTTTTCTCTCACCATGCGATGTACAGTTGGATAACGATGACAAAACCATGGTTCAGCCGGATCTCTTTGTCTTATGCCACGGCTTTGACCCGACAGGGCGATCCATACAGGGAGCACCGGAGCTGACTCTCGAGATTCTCTCTGATTCCAGCAGATCCAAAGATTTGCTGCTGAAAACTTACAAATACAAAAATGCCGGTGTAAAAGAGTACTGGATCATCGATCCTAAGAAAAAAGAAGTTCTTGTTTACGATTTCACCGATGATGATCTTATCCCTGAGCGCTATACATTCTCCGACCAGGTGCCGGTGGGTTTGTCGGGAGGGAAGTGTAAGATTGATTTTGCTCTGATTCAGGAGCAGCTCTGAAAAAGCTTTAACACATTCTAAGCAAGAATTCCTCTTCCTATTTAGGTGGAGGATGAAATAAAGGCAATGCAAATTCCGACCAATCTGGGGGAGGCCTGACATGGGGTCAGGCCTTCCCCTGGAATTAAAAAGAATACTAATGGTCAAAAAGAAGTTTAAAATGATTCTTTGAAATTGCTTTGAAGATCAGCGGTGAATTCCAATATAGCTTGCTCTTTCTCTCAAAATATGATAATATAATTAAACCTATAAGATAAATAGGTAATAAGATGGCTTGAGATATAAGAATGAGAGACAGGAGCATAATCATGGCAAAAAAAGAGAATTCATTTAAGGGATATGGCATTAACACACAGGCAATACATACGGGAACAGCTTACGATGAAGGGACAGGGGCAGTCAGAAGACCCCTTCACATGGCAAACAGTTATAAGCTGCCGGATGATCTGTCACAGGTGAATTACTCGTCCACCGATCTTCTCATGTATTCCAGAAACGGCAATCCGAATCAGCATTGGCTGGAGGAGAAGATAGCTGCACTGCATGATGCTGACGATGCAATCGTACTGGCAAGCGGTGTGGGGGCTCTTCATGCCCTCTTCTGGACCCTTCTGAAAACCGGAGACCGAGTGCTTTATCCCAAGGTAAGCTACATGGCAGTCTATCGTATGTTCCATGAACTCTTCAACCATAAGTTTGGGGTGGAGACGGTCATGGTGGATATGACGGATCTGGAGGCAGTAAGGAAGGCCATTACTCCGGGAACAAGGCTTGTCCATATCGAGACGCCGGATAATCCCACCAACGGAGTGACAGATATCGCTGCCATCGCAAAGATTGCCCATGAGAACGGGGCAGTTTTGTCTGTCGATAATACATTTGCCTCCCCTTACAATCAGAGGCCCCTGGAGCTTGGGGCTGATTTTGTGGTTGAGGCTCTTACGAAGTTTATCAACGGTCACGGGGATGCCCAGGGGGGTGCGATCATCTCCAATGATCTTTCTACAATGGACCGCATCCGATATGAAGCTCAGGTCAATGTGGGCTCTGTGATCAGTCCCTTTAATGCTTGGCAGATATTCAGGGGCTCTGTTACATTTCCTCTCAGGATGCAGCGGATCAATGAATCTTCCCAGAAGATTGCCGAGTGGCTGGAGCAGCGGGAGAATGTGACCTTTGTATCCTATCCTGGACTGCCCGGCAATCCCGGACATGAGCTTGCCAGGCGGCAGATGAAGGAGGGATACGGCGGTGTAATCTCCTTTGGTGTAAAGGCGGATGATAAGGCAGTGGAGAAGTTCTGTGCCGCCCTTAAGGTAGTGACATTTGCGGTATCGCTGGGACATGATGAGAGTCTGATCTTTCCACAGCCCAGCTATGATGAGCGCATCCATCTTTACCCTGAAAAATTCCGGGATGGTTTCATCCGGTTTTCTGTCGGATTAGAAGAGCCGGAGGACATCATAAGCGATTTGGATCAGGCGATGAAAAGTATTGGTTTATAGTTTTTTTCGATACCTCCTATCTTATTTTTTCTCTTCTCAAAGAAAGGTATATGGATTATAGTAAACATATATGTATACTATGCTTATAATAGTTTTCTTTGAAATAATTAATGAGAAAGGACAGGGATGCAGTATTGATGGCTGCTACTGATACTGAGATATGAAGTTTAATACCAGATTACTACATGGAAAGAGTATAGAAGAATATCCTTATGGGTCCACAGTCCCTCCCATCGCCCAGACCAGCGCTTTTTCCTATGAAAGCTCTGAAGCGCTGGAAAAGGTTTTTTCCAACCGGGCTCCGGGTTTCTCCTACACCAGAATCGGCAACCCCACCGTGGCTGCCCTTGAACGCAGAATCAATGAGCTGGAGGGAGGAATCGGGGCAGTGGCTGCTTCCTCCGGCATGTCTGCCGTAACCCTGGCCCTCCTTAATGTACTGGGACAGGGGGATGAAATCATAGCAGGCAGCGGCCTGTTTGGCGGGACCCTGGACCTTCTTGATAATCTGACATCCTTCGGAATCAGGACCCGTTTTGCAGCCCATGTGGATATTGCCCATGTTGAGCCCCTGATTCGGGAGAATACAAAGGTGATTTTCGCAGAAATCATCGGCAATCCCGCACTTGATGTGGTGGATATCAGAGAAATGGCCAGTTTTCTTCATGAAAGGGGAATCCTCTTCATCGTGGATGCTACCACGGCGACACCCTATCTTGTAAAGCCCTTTGAGCTGGGGGCAGATATTATTGTCCATTCTGCTTCAAAATATATTAACGGCAATGGCAGTGCCATTGCCGGCATCATTGTTGACAGTGGAAAATTCAAGTGGGACATCAGCCGCTATCCCAAGCTTGCTCCTTTTAAGAGGATGGGACCCTATGCCTACCTGGCTTCTCTGCGTAACGGTATATGGCGCAATATGGGCGGCTGCCTGTCCCCCATGAATGCCTACCTGTGCGTAACCGGACTGGAGACCCTGGGTCTTCGAATGGAACGGGAGTGCAGCAATGCCTTAAGACTGGCTCAGGCACTGGATGCCAGAGAGGATATTTCCGTCAATTATCCCCTGCTGCCGGAAAGTCCCTACCGGGACCTGGCCGAGGCACAATTTGGAGGAAGGGGCGGAGCAATCCTCACCCTGCGAACCGGCAGCCGGGACCGGGCCCTGAAATTCATGGACCGGCTTG
This sequence comes from Eubacterium sp., assembly GCA_017459345.1. Lineage (GTDB taxonomy): Bacteria > Bacillota > Clostridia > Lachnospirales > Lachnospiraceae > Anaerobutyricum. The sequence goes on along the minus strand of JAFUDC010000176.1, from coordinate 17,438 downwards.
CCCTGGGGGTAAAGGCTACAAACATTGGGGATATCAGAACTCTGGTGATCCATCCGGCTTCAACAATCTATATTCATAGTGATAAGGAGGCCAGGGAGGCGGCGGGGGTCTATGAAGATACCATCCGGGTCAGCCTGGGTATTGAGAATGTGGAGGATCTGATTCAGGATTTTTCGGATGCATTGGACTGTGTGTAAATCATATATAATTCATATAACGCGTTGGTGTTCCAGGAAAGCAAGTTTGACTGTCTGTTTATTTTGCGGCCATTTTTCTCCAGTTTATATACCCATAGACAGAATTGAAGAGATAAGCAATCCACATTACAAGGTAAGTAATACCACTTCCTGTACCATTGGCGAAGGCCATAGCCCAGAGCACAACTGAAACGGCATTGACGATCACCCACATTACCCACTGTTCAGAGTATCTTGCCAGCATCAGAATTGTTGCAATTACACTGAAGGTCGTAGATGTGGCATCTACAAGGGCAAATTCACCGCCGATTGCCTTAAGGATCAGGCTGTAAATACCCACTGCTGCAATGGAACCGACCACCAGAATAACCCATCCGATTGGTGTCAGATTTCTGGCCTTTACTTCTGCATCATCTGCTTCCATGTTTTTCTTCCAGCTGATTACACCAATTATGATCATGGGAATCATCAGGATATTGTACATGGTTTCTCCAAATATATGGGCCTGGTAGCAGAGGTAAGCATATGTGATAGCATTGATCATACCGAAAGCATAATTCTCTATTTTGCCCTTGGCACAAAGTACGACACTGATAATTCCCGCAAGGCTGCTGATGATTGCAAGTGTGCTGTCGCCCCACATCAGGGATAATGTGACGACCAGTATACTGGAGATCACCAGCCAGCATTTTTCAAACATTGTCCAATCTGCAAAAAACTTTTTGATCTTTTCCATAATTTCATACTCCTTTTTTATTTGATTATTAACCACTAAATCATTTCAAACTCTTCATCTGTCAATGTCGGTCCCTGAACGAGAACCACTCTGGCAGATACCTTATTCGCCATCTTTATTGCGGAAGTAAAGTCTGCTCCTTTTTGCCTCATGGCAATAATTGCACCGATATGGGAATCTCCGGCTCCAATCGTGTCAATTGCCCTGACCTTATTGGAAGGAATGGTCGTTTCATCCTCCCCATTTTTAAGATATACTCCTTCTGCTCCAAGGGTAATTATAACGGTATTGCCTGCCATATTATAAAGTTCTCTGGCTGCATCCCTGATCTCATCCATCTCTGTATACTCCTTCGCTTCCTTATCATTCAAATGAAGGACCGGATTAAGATTAAAGATTCTTTGCTGCTTACTCTTTTCAATATAAGTGATTCGGGGGCCGGGAGCATAGTACAGGGTCATCTCCGGATGCTTTTCAAGAAAGTCAATGATATGGTCTCCCCCTTCTCCCTCCACTTCATATCCGGAAACATATACACAGTCGTACTCATCTGTGTTCAGGTTCTCAAACCATTCTTTCTCGAATCTGCACTCTGCACCGGGAAGGGTTAAGAATGTTCTCTCGCCATTTGCTTCCACAATACACATGCAGTAGCCGTTATCCTCAGCGGCCTGGATGCTGCTGGTGTGGCCTTTATCTGCCAGTTTATTCCTGATTATATCTGCATATGGACCCTTGCCCACAGGTGCGAAGAGTGTATATGGGTTACCAAAATGCTTCAAAATATCCGCAACATTGTAGGCGCATCCGCCGATGGCCATATCCTGTGATTGAAAGTACACATCTTCACCAGAATGGGGCAGACTGTCAATATTAACGATAATATCTAGCATTGCAGCTCCGATTACCAAACATTTTTTCATAAAACAATCCCTCTTTTCTTATCTAAATGTTCTGCATAAGCAGAAAAATCTATTTGATTGACCTCTCTGATCAGCATGATATCTTCTTCCGGTATATCGTTTACCCCATGGACTCCGCCGGAAATCGCACAGGCCATAGCGCCAATCGTATCCGTATCGCCGCCTAGATTGGCACAGGCAAGAGCAGTACTATGTACATCTCCAAAACAGTAATAGGCAATTGCGATTGCACAGGGTACGGAATCCACGGTATTGACGCCTGCGCCAAACATGTTATATAACTCTGCAAGGAACCGGTCCCGGTCGTCAGAATATTTATGGGCAAGCTCCACACCATACCTGACTCTGGTTCCGATTGATGCTGATACTGTGCTGGCTCCCAGGGTCATGGCATAATCCTCGATGCTCAGCACATCCTCGATCATCTGATCTCTGTCTTCCTTTTCCAAGGCAGAGGCTACAGCCATGGCCACCATGCAGGCACCGGTCAATGTAATATCGCTGCTGTGGGTTATCGTGGAGATTTTTCTGACATAATCACAGAGTTCCCTGGCCTGGCTGGAGAGGAAGAGAGTTCCTATCGGAGGTATCCTCATAGCCGCACCATTGGATAAGGCCTGGTCAGAATACTCTTTTGCGTCCTGTCCCTTTTCAAAAAGTTCCAGTGTAATCTTTGAGGTGGGGCCCAGTATATTATTCTCAAAGGCATTTTCTCTTTTAGCCCAGTCCAGTATATGTCTGGCAATACTGCTGCTATCCGGAACGAAATCTGTCTCAATCAGACTGTCAAGAATAGTGATGGCCTGGGATGTATCATCCGTAAAATTTCCCCGGACATACTGGTAGGAGATCTCGTTTTCAGGATCCCCATCCAGAAAATCTGTGATAGTTCCATACTTTTCTATGATCCTCTTTCTGCTCCAGAGTTCAGGAGGCATGCCCATGGCATCACCAATCGACATACCGTACAAGACCCCTAAAATCTTTTCTTTCATATTGTCTCCTCCTTACTTATTATATCTTCGCCATACACTTATTATAATAAGTTATAATGGGCGATATGTCAACTGTGATAATTCACAATTATAATATCTGCATTTTGTGTAGTTTGCCTAATGCACAGCTGTATTTCTTACATGTTATAATAAGTTAAAAGAATTTGTCATAGTTTATTTGAGGAGTTTGAGGAGGAAATAATGGCAGTCCCGAAATATGAAATGATAAAAAACGATCTGATTCAAAAAATAAAAAGTGGAATTTACGCTCCCGGGGAAGAACTTCCCAGTGAAACAGAAATGCTCGAACAATATAAGGTCAGCAGAATTACCGTACGGCGGGCCATAGATGAACTTTATTTGATGGATTATATTGAAAAAAAACAGGGAAAACGGGCAATTGTAAAGCTGACGACAAGAACTCAGAACTTGAATAGTATTTCCAGCTATACAGAGGAGATATTAAAACATGGAATGACACCCTCACGAAAAATACTATCATCCGGTCTCCGATTACCCACCAGTCAGGAACAAAAAGCCTTGCTCCTTGATAAAACAGAACCTGTTTTTTTTCTGGAAAGAATTGTCTATGCAGATGAGACCCCCTTCTGTTATACGATATCTTCCGTTGTCTACAAGTATTTTCGTGATATAGAAAGCTATGATTTTTCCAGCTGCTCTCTGTATAATGTTATTGAAGAAGACTATCAGATAAAAATAACAACATCTGAATTAAAGCTGAAAGCCACACTTCCAAACGATCAGATTGCTTCCTACCTGCATGTTGACAAGTCTCTTCCCATGTTAAAGTATAGTGCGACAACCTATGGTATTCTCAATAATCAGGAAGTTCCTATCGAATATTTTATGACTTATTATCTGACAGATTTATTTGAATATACCCTGATTCAGAAAAGGTCCTAGTATATGAAGAATGAGATGAAAGGAATATGTAATGAAGAAAATCAGAAAAATATATCTGGCCTCTCCTTTTTTTAATGAAGAGGAGATAGAAGAGGTAAGCAAGGCGGAGACCATATTAAGAGAACGCGGCTATGAGGTTTTCTCTCCAAGAGAACATGAAGTCAGGGATGAATCTATGGGGACTTATGCCTGGAGCCGGAAGACCTTTGTGATGGATATCATGGGAATTGTAAAGGCGGATTGTCTGGTCATGCTTTACTGGGGCAATTACTCGGATACAGGAACTGCCTGGGAGTGCGGATTCGCCTATGCTAAGGAGAAACCGGTCATTGTCGTCCACATGGGAGAATCATCCAACCTGATGGTTCACGAAGGGTCTCATACCAATCTGACTGGTGTAGAAGCCCTTAAGGACTATGACTTTGACTCCATGTCCCAGCACAGGTATTCAGGGAAAATGTTTTAGGAGATGAGATTGATTAGGAGGTAAAAGCTATATGACCAGGCAGATAGAGATTGAGATACCTATAACGGAGATAGGACCTGTATACATAGGTCAGGTGGAAGATACCGAGGCAGCTACAGGATGCACTGTTTTGATCAGCCCAGATGGTATGCCTGCCGGTCTGGATGTCCGCGGCGGAGGTCCGGCTTCCCGGGAATCGGAACTGCTGAAGCCACTGGCAGCGGCAAATGCTATTCATGCTATTGTACTTGCAGGAGGGAGTGCCTTTGGCCTGGGTGCCGCGGGAGGTGTTATGGATTATCTGGAGGAGGAGGGAATCGGTTATGACACTGGTTTTGCCAGGGTGCCTCTTGTTGTTCAGTCGGATATCTATGATCTATCTGTGGGAAAACCAAATATCCGGCCGGATGCAGCCATGGGTTATGAAGCGGCCAGAAAAGCCCTGGAATCTCCGAATTTCCGTGATGGCAATTATGGGGCAGGATGCGGTGCCTCTGTCGGGAAGATATGCGGCATGGATACCGGCATGAAGAGCGGAGTAGGAAGCTGTGCGGTTCGGATTGGAGAACTGAAAGTCGGAGCCCTTGTAGTGGTGAATGCCCTGGGTGATGTCTATGACTGGAGAAGCGGCTGTAAGATTGCGGGACTGCTCACAGAGGATAAGAGTAATTTCAGGGATAGTTCCGATTATATGAAATGTACCACGGCTGTAAAGGAGAATAAATTCACTGATAACACAACCATCGGTGTGATCATAACCAATGCTTCTTTTGATAAATCGCAGCTTTCCAAAATAGCCGGAATGGCCCATGACGGATATGCCAGGTCCATTCGCCCGGTGCATACATCGGCGGATGGGGATAGTATCTATGCAGTATCCGTGGGGAGTCTGAAGGCTGACCAGGATCTCTGCGGCATAGTTGCTGCAGAGGTTATGAGTGAGGCGATAAAGAGAGCGGTACTTAGCGCCCAGAGCGCCTATGGACTGAAATCGGCAAAAGATATTGTTGTATCGAACAACTGATTCGACAGAATTAATGATGTTCAGATCTACCATGCTTACGGCCATCCCGAACTGACCCAGGTGGATATCGGCGTCAGAAAGAATCCCGGTATCCTGATCTCCGGACACGACTTAAGAGATCTGGAGATGCTGTTAGAGCAGACAGCAGGCACCGGTGTGGATGTCTACACCCACAGTGAGATGCTGCCGGCCCACTATTATCCCGCATTTAAGAAATATCCACATTTTGCAGGCAACTACGGAAATGCCTGGTGGAAACAGAAGGAGGAGTTTGACAAGTTTAACGGTCCCATCCTGATGACCACCAACTGTGTGGTGCCGCCGGCAGATAGCTACAAGGACCGCCTCTGGACCACAGGCGCCACCGGGTATCCGGGATGCAGACATATTGGCGGAGCTTACGGAGAAGTCAAGGACTTTTCAGCCCTGATCGAGCAGGCTAAAAAATGTCCGTCCCCCATAGAACTTGAGACCGGAGTCATCACCGGAGGATTTGCTCATGATCAGGTATTAGCCCTGGCAGAACCGGTTGTGAATGCGGTCAAGAGCGGAGCCATTCGCAAATTTGTGGTGATGGCAGGCTGTGATGGCCGTCAGAAATCCAGGGACTACTATACAGAATTTGCAAAGAAGCTGCCTAAGGATGTGGTGATCCTCACTGCAGGCTGTGCCAAATATAAATACAACAAGCTGGATCTTGGAGATATCGGAGGTATTCCAAGGGTCCTTGATGCAGGCCAGTGCAACGATTCCTATTCGTTAGCCCTGATCGCCCTGAAACTGCAGGAAATCTTCGGACTCTCCGACATTAATGAACTTCCGCTTGTATTCAATATCGCCTGGTATGAGCAGAAGGCAGTCATCGTTCTGCTGGCTCTCCTCTATCTCGGCGTAAAAAATATACATTTAGGACCAACTCTTCCAGCTTTTCTGTCACCTAATGTAACTAAAGTCCTTGCAGATAACTTCGGAATCACAGGAATCGGTACCGTGGACGAAGATCTGGAATTGTTCTTCGGAGAGTAATAAACTTACCATGGTACGGGATGACCTTAAGATTGCCGTATCTACTGCAGTCCGGGAGTGCCGTCTCATGAGGAAAAAAGTTACCTATGATGCAATTCCTCTGGAAATTATCCCGGGGAAATCGGAAAATATTGCCATAACGGTCAGCCCTGTGATGGATAAGAAGGGGGAGAGGACAGATTATACAGCCGTGATTTTTGTCCGGGGCAAGAGGGATTTGACCCTGCCTGTTAAAGGTGATATAATCCAGGTAAATAGAGGGATGCCTGAATCGGGCATGGAATTATCTCATCAAAGGAGGACAACATTATGGTAGGTATTGTTATTGTTTCTCACTGTGAAAAGCTGGCAGAGGGTGTTGTTGACCTGGCCAGACTTATGGCTGCGGAAGCACCCATGCGCGCGGCAGGAGGTATGGAAGACGGAGGATTTGGCACAAGTTTCGAAAAGATTTCCAATGCCATAGAAGAGGTATATTCTGATGATGGAGTTATCATTCTCATGGATATGGGAAGTGCCGTAATGACCACGGAGATGGTTCTTGAGATGAACGAGGATAAAAAACTCAAGATGATAGACTGTCCTCTGGTGGAAGGTGCGGTTGCAGCTTCTGTTGTCTCAGAAGGGGGTGCTCCTTTCGAGGATGTGGTTAAGGCAGCGGAGAATGCCGGAAAGACTCCCAAGTTCTAAATGAGTCCAAACTAAACTCCAGGTAGAATATTGACAATAAAGCGTCACTTTGATAAAATTTAATAAATAGGCCAGAGCCCTTCACCAGGCTCTGATCGGATACAATTTAGCGGACTTGAGTGGTTGAGGCGTCCTTCTTATACTGCATCTTTCGGATGTCGTATTGGAGGGCGCCTTTTTTTATCATCTCAGATTAAAATTAAGGAGGTGGAATATGGCTGGCAGCAGTGCCTGGATTAATGGGGAGATCATCACCATGACCAGCGAAAGAGCAAGAGCAGAGGGTATTCTGATTGAAGATGGCCTGATAACCTATGTGGGCCCTTCAGAGGAAGTGGCTGCCCGGGCAAAGGAGAAGGGGATAGAAATTGTTGACCTTGGTGGCTTGTGTGTTCTTCCTGGACTGCATGACTGTCATGCCCATGTCATGGGAACCGGTATGGCCATGGTTGGGGTTGATTTATACGATTGTGCTTCCGTTCAGGAGGTGCTGGATGCTCTTAAAGAGGAAGGAAAGAGACATGATGACGGCTGGATCTGCGGCGTCCGGCTGGACGAGTCCAGGCTTTCTGAGAAGAGACCGCCCACTTTGGCTGAGCTTACGGCTGTTTTTCCTGACCGGGGCGTCTACATCCAGGACCGGGGGCTCCACTATACCCTGGTGAATCAGAAGGCCTACGAGGAGATCGGTCTGACGGGAGAGGAGAAGGGCCTCTGCCGGGGTGAGGACGGCAAGCCCAACGGCCGGATGCATGAGGAGGCCAATAAGCTTGTCAGGGGTTACTTTAACGATGCCATGTCGGATGCCCAGAGGGAGGCGGCCATACGGAACGTGGAAAAGATGGCCCTTGCCAAAGGGATTACCACCATCCACGCCATGGATGGGGGAGACCTGTATTCTGATAAAGATATCGATGTTTTTGAATCTTTAAAGGGAAAGACAGATGTCGACTTCGTGGTTTACTGGGATACATTTGATCTGGACCAGGTGATTGAGAGGGGATATGACCGGATTGGTACCGATAATTTTTCCGATGGGTCCATCGGATCAAGGACGGCGGCTTTTGACGAGCCCTATGCGGATGATCCCAGCACCTGCGGTCTCATGTATCTGGATAAGCCCTTTATGACAGAGTGGATCGGCAAGGCCTTAAAAAATCATATCCAGTGCGGCTTTCATGCTATTGGCCAGAAGGCCATCCGCCATGTCATTGACTGCTATGAAGAGGCATACGCCCTCTATCCCTGGGAGGATGCCAGATTTCGTATCGAACATTTTGGATTCTGTGATGATCGGGATATTGAGCGGGCAGCTAAGAACAAGATCATCATTTCCACCCAGCCTTCCTTCAGCTATCTGAGAGGAGGCCCGGGGAGCGTCTACCAGATCCGTACCGGAGTGGAGCGGGAGAGGAGGGCCTATCCCATGAAGAAGTTTCTGGATTACGGGGCAGTGCTTGCCGGAGGCTCCGATTCCAATGTGACTCCCATTGATTCCCTGCTGGGCATCCATGCGGCAGTTAATCACCCCTATCCTGAACACCGGATCAGTGTCTGGCAGGCCCTTCGGATGTTCACCATCGACGGAGCCTTCAGTGCATTTGAGGAGGACAGGAAGGGAACTATCGAGCCCGGAAAGCTGGGAGATCTGACTATTCTCTCCGAAAGTCCTTATAAGGCAGCGCCGGATGCCATCAGGGACATCAGGGTGGTAAGGACAGTGAAAGAAGGGAAGACAGTTTTCCTAGATCAGATTTCGATTTGAGAACCTAATTTATTTTTAAATATATTAAAGGAGGTACATGATGGGAAAGTACATTATCGGTATTGATGCAGGAACCACCGGAATCCGGGCAATCGCTTTTGACCATGATTCCAACATACTGTCCAATGCTTATTCGGAATTTACACAGTATTTTCCGGAGCCGGGCTGGGTGGAGCATGATGCCAACGAGATCTTCGATGTAGCCATGGCCATGATTAAGAAATGTGTGGACGATGGCGGACTGAATCTGGATGACCTGGTGGCAATCGGTATCACCAATCAGAGGGAGACCACCGTACTCTGGGATAAGAATACCGGAAAAGCGGTCTGCCCTTCCATCGTATGGCAGGACATGAGAACAGCAGACCGGGTTGCCCAGTTCAATGAGAGCTATGGCGACAGCAAATATGACACCGTCGGCTGTACAGCTACAACCAACGGAACCGCTCCCAAGATTGAGTGGATCATGGCCAACAATCCGGAGGTGAAGGCCAGCATTGAAGCCGGAGATATCCTGTTTGGCTGGATCGATACCTGGCTGATCTGGAAGCTGTCCGGAGGCAAGGCCCATGTGGCTGACTTCTCCAATACCGCATTTACCCTCATGGGTGATATCAAAGCCCTTGATTATGATTTGGACATCCTGAAGGAGTTCGGTATTCCGAGAGATATTCTTCCCGAACTTGTAATCACAGGAAAGTTCTCCGTGGATACAGATCCCGATGTATTCTTCGGACATGCCGTACCCATCGCTGCCACAGCAGGTGACCAGACAGCAGCAGCTGTAGGCCAGGCATGTATTGAGCCGGGTATGATCAAGAATACCTATGGTACCGGTTCCTTTATCGTTCTGAATGCAGGAGAGAAGCTTCCCCAGAATATACCGGCATCCACCGGTCTGGTTATCGAGACAGCCAACGATATCGCTGACAAGCTTCACTATGCTCTTGAGGGCTTTGCCAATGTATCCGGGTCTGCCATCCAGTGGCTCAGGGACGGTGCAGGGGTTGTGACCAATGCAAAGGAAGCAGAAGAGCTGGCCAATTCCGTGGAAGACAACGGCGGCGTATACTTTGTTCCCGCCTTTGCCGGGCTTCCCAACGGCAGTGACCCCTACGCCAGAGGAACCATCATCGGTATCACCAGGGGAACCACCAAGGCTCATCTCTGCCGCGCTGCCATTGAGGCCATGGCCTATCAGGTAGCCGAGTCCTTCAACGCCATGGCCGAGTATGCCGGAGTTGAGATCAAGGCAGTCCGGGCCGACGGTGGCGGAGCCCAGAATGACTTCCTCTGCCAGTTCCAGGCTGACATCCTGGGCGTACCGGTTGAAAGACCTGTGATTACAGAGACCACCTGCTTAGGCGTAGCCTACCTTGCCGGTGTTGCCACAGGTTTCTGGAAGGATATGGATGAAGTGGCTGGCAAGTGGCAGTGTGAGAAACGCTTCGAGCCCAGACTGTCAGCAGAGGAGCGCAAGAAACTGATGGACGGCTGGAACAAGGCTGTACAGCATGCATCCGGCTGGCTGAAATAAAGTTTAAGGGGACAGGGGAAGGTCCCTAAGTCTTTGCAAATATAAAAAAGAACGCCTGATTATGGGCGTTCTTTTTTATCGGGCAGCTCTTTTTTTGCTTTCTTCAACTAATCGTTTAAAGAAGGCCAGGGCCGTATCGTGATCCATATAGTCTCCCCGGTTGGCAGCCTGGTCATATGCCTTACCGATGGGCACCTCCGGGTGAAACTGTACTCCCAGGGCAAATGTCTTGTCGACTCTCTCCACTGCTTCTATGATGGATACATTTCCTGATCTGGCATATCCGGAGACAATCAGATTGGTTCCGGATACATCCCGGGCGGCCTGGTGGTGCCAGCAGGGGCAGCCCCGTATAGTTTCCCGTCCCGTAATCTCATGTAGAAGGGTTCCCTCTTTTACCTGGACATCATTGGGCAGGAAATCGTTGTGCATACCCGGTCCCCATACCTTGGGACGGTGCTGGTAGCCGTATTCTTCTGACAGGGACTGAAAGAAGGCCAGAATATCCTGGGTCATCCGGGCACCGGAGACTACCGAGAGCATCTGCATGCCCCGGCAGGATCCCAGAAAGGGGATGTCCTGGTCAAGAAGATAGCTCATCAGCAGATAGTCGGAGATATCTCTCTCCCCGCAGTAATCCTTGTCCTTCTCATTGCCGTGCCAGGCCTCCTGATGCTTGTAGAGTGAGGGAGAGATATCTTCTCCTCCCAGAAAGAGAACCCCCCGGACATCTCCCAGGGCTTTTTCGGCATTGGAGCCCTTCCAGCCGGACTCCCGGATCATTCTTCCCGCGGCATCGGTCAGAGCGTTGGTATCGGCCTTTCCCTCCAGGAGCTTCTTATTCTCATCATATCTAAGATGGGGTGTCAGAATCTGGTCTAAAAGAACAAACTGAGCACCGGCTTCCTCTACTGCCCGGCAGAACCACTCAAAGGACCTGGTCTGGGACCGGGACCTCCAGGCGATTCCGATCACGGCAGGTTTTAAATCCCTCATATCCTGTTTACTGATTTCTTTCATAATATAGATTTCTCCAGTCAATACTCATGGTGTCTGTTATTTTATATTCTCGTCTTTTTCGCCGGAGACTGAGAACTGTCCCCCTGTCTCCTATTTATCCCGTTCTTTTAATGTATTCAGGAAGTCCTTTGCCCTCTGCGTCTTAGGCTCCGTGAAGAACTCTTCGGGTGTATTCTCCTCTAAGATCATCCCGGCGTCCATGAAGATGATCCGGTCTGCCACACGTCTGGCAAAGTTCATCTCATGGGTGACGATGACCATGGTCATGCCTTCTCTGGCAAGGCCGGTCATAACATCCAGTACCTCGCCGATCATCTCCGGGTCAAGGGCACTGGTGGGCTCATCAAAAAGGATGGCCTTCGGATGCATGGCAAGGGTTCTGGCGATAGCCACACGCTGCTGCTGTCCGCCGGAGAGCTGGGCCGGAACCTTCTTAGCCTGGCTGTCAACACCTACCCGCTTTAAAAGCTGCAAGGCCTCCTCCTCAGCTTCCTTTCTTGGGGTGTGAAGGACCTCCCTTGGCCCCATGGTGACATTGTCTAAGATGGTCCTGTGGGCGAAGAGGTTAAAGGACTGGAAGACCATGCCGACTTCAGACCGGAGCCTGGCCAGTTCCCTGCCTTCTTCGGGCAGGTGTTCCCCGTCAATCAGAATCTCACCGGAATCGATGGTCTCCAGACGATTGATGGTACGGCATAAGGTGGATTTACCGGAACCGGAAGGCCCGATGATAACCACAACCTCCCCCTTGTGGACCGTAAGATTGATATCCTTAAGTACATGCAGGGAACCATAATGCTTATCAATATGCTTCATCTCGATGATAGCCTGTTTTTCTACATGATGCATAATATATTAAGCTCCTTTCTAAGCGGCTTGTGTCTTGCGGTGTCCGGCAAGATAGACAGATATCTTATTCAGCACATAATTGATGAGAATGTAAATCACTGCCACGACAAGATATACGGAAAGCAGTGCGTCATAATTGCTGATCAGGACCCGGGCGTTCTGCATCAGGTCTGCATAGCTTACCACATAGGCAAATGTGGTATCTTTCAGCACAATAACCAGCTCCGAGATCAGTGAAGGAATCACATAGCGGAATGCCTGGGGAAATACGATCTTGGAGAAAACCTTGCTGTTGGTCATTCCTATGGACAGGGCGGCTTCTGTCTGTCCTTTGGGAACCGCATTCACGCCGGACCGCAGCACTTCGGCAACGACACCGGAAGCGGAGATGGCCACCGGAAGGGCAATCTTCCAGTAGGTGGGCAGCTTGATTCCCATCTGGGGAGAAACCAGGAAAAAGAAATAGATAAACAGCAGGGTAGGGATTCCTCTGGATAACTCAATTAATGCAGTTGAAAGCCAGCTTAGGGGCTTGATGGAGCTGATTCTTCCCAGCATCATCAGCATGGCGATGGCAAAGGCCACGATACTTGAACCCAATGCCACCTCCAAAGTACCCACCAGACCTTCGCCCAGGAAGCTCCATGTAGTGCCCCTGGTAAAGATGGACCAGTAGCGCGCATCCAGCTGGCCGGTAATATAGAATCTGCGGATGATGGTAAAGACAAGGGCGGCAAGAGCCGCTAAAGAGATAGCGGTGGCGCCCATGATCCGGCGCTTCGTCTTTGGACCCGGTGCTTCGTATAAAGCTTCCTGTATGGTAAAATGTTGAGCGCTCATCGTAATATCCTCACTTTCCGGTCAATCTGGTTGCCGATCTGACCAATGATCACCGCGGTGCCGCAGTAGAGGACGGCGGAGATCAGGAATGCCGTGATGCCGCCAACCGCATGGGTATTGATGTAGGAGACAATGCCGGTCAGATCCTGCGGGTTTAAGGGAACCTGGGACGCAAGGGCTGTGGTAAGCATGGTTGCCACCAGCAGATTGGTCATGGGCAGCACGCTGGACCGTACCGCCTGGGGAAGTACTACATTCTTTATGGTTTGCATAAAGGTCATGCCCAGAGACCGGGCTGCCTCAATCTGCCCAAGTCCGATGGTATTCATACCGGACATAAGATACTCGGAGCAGAATGATGCCGGAATCAGTGTGGTGGCCATGAGCACCGCCGTGTAGTAGGACAGGACGATGTTCAGATAGGGCAGGGCATAGACCAGGATGATCAGCAGAGATGCACCTGGGATGTTTCGGAAAATCTGTACATAAAACTCTGCGGCAACCCGCAGAGGCTTTACAGGTGAGACACGCATGACGGTGATGATAATCCCCAGCACCATGGCCAGGATAAAGGAAAAGAAAGTGAGCTTGTAGGTCGTCAGCAGTGCCTGAAAATATCTCTCCCCAAACTGGGCGAGAAGTTCCTGGATGGTCATAACAAAACTCCTTCATGTATTCTAAAACAGGCTCTTAAGATTCACCTTAAGAGCCTGTTTCTTGCCTCTTTATACAATTATTCGATTGCGGGAGCATCCGGCACAGTGTCAATACCGGTACGATCTCCAAGAGAAACCTTCCAGAGCTGTCCCCAGGTTCCGTCTTCTTCGATTTTCTTTAAGAAGTCATTCACGAAGGCAACACCGTCGGAATCCAGCGGAAGGCCGATACCATAATTATCTTCCGGACCAAATGTCTCACCGGCGATCTCATAGGCATCGGGATTCTTAACGATTGCGTTAAGAATAAGGGTATAGTCAGTAACATAAGCATCTGCACGACCCTGCTCAACAGCCACACGGGCTTCGGAATCCGTCTCAAATTCCTGGATGATTGCATCGGGGGCAAACTCTGCCAGGATGTCGGGACCTGTGGATCCGGACTGGGTAGCCACGGTCTTGCCGGCCAGGCTGTCAACGCCGGTAATCTCCGTGTTGCCTGCCTTGATCATAACAGCCTGCTTGGATGTGTAGTAGGGGCCTGCAAAGGAGATAACCTTCTGGCGGTCCGGAGTGATGGAGTATGTTGCAAATACAGCATCTACCTGGTCGTTCTGCAGAACAGACTCACGGGTACTGGAATCCACCTGGGTGATCTCATATTTGCTCTCGTCGCCAAGGATATAGCGGGCCAGCATCTGGAAGAGACCTGCATCAAAACCACGGATTCCGTTATCCGTCTCATCAAGCTGACTGAAGAGGAAAGAAGTACGAACCGCGCCAACGCGCAGGACACCGGCTTCCTTAACCTTGGATGCCCACTGGCTGGCACTGATCGCAGCATCATCAGCCACGGGACCGGAAGCAATCAGTGAATCGAATGCCTCCTTGTTGATTGCTACAGCATTCTCATCCTCTGAGCCTTCTGCAGCAGGAGCTGCACCTGTACTCTCGGAAGAGCCTGAGCCGCCGCAGGCAGCGAGACTGATGATCAGAGTCAGGGCCAGCAGCAGGCTTAAAAGTTTTTTCATTTTCATAATACCTTACCTCCATGTTCTTGAGATGCCCAGGTGACACTTTCCTGCACACCTCTTTTAGTTAAAGGATTTCATTTGTCTTATAGATTGTAACATTCTTTTCTCTTTTTTTCAATATTAATATATAAATTTAATAGGTTTAGTAGGATTTATATAAAAATGAGAGGGTAGAATTTTGGACACTCAATTTGAGAAAATGAAATCAGCAAATGAAAAACCACCGCTTTTTTCATAAGTTTTTAAAGATTAATTACGATCAGGATTTATGAAAAAGAGCGGATATACATTAATCAAAAGGAGGCGTTTACGATGAAGGGATATTATGTCGGGAATGGCTATATGGGATATGTAGACGGCAGTTATATGCTGTTTGCAGACGAGAGTGATTACAGGGATTATATGGAGGACTAGTCTTCTTCTGATTCTCGCCAATGATTTGGAATTACGGTTAGATGACGAACAAGCCGGTATTGGAAAGGAGATACTTAAGATGATGAGAATGATTTACGAAGATATTATTGAACCTATTCAGACCGCATCCGGAGGCAATGCTTCAGGCATGGAGATTATTGCAAAGACGATTCTCTTTCTCATTGCTCTTTTTGCAGTGATGTATGGAATCCCTCTGTGTATGGTGACTCTGGGATGAGGCAGGAGATATACAGGGTTAAGGGGCGGGTAGTCTGATAGACCACCCGCCCTCCTGGTTATTTATTCAGGGCTTCTCCGATCATCCGGGCAATCCTTGCCATTTCCTCGGCAGGACGGACCAGGGCGAAGCGGATGTAGCCTTCCCCCCTGGGACCGAAGGCTGTGCCCGGGGTTCCGATGATGCCGGTCTCGTCCATGAGCTTTTCCACGAAGGACATGGAGGTGTAGCCCTCGGGGACCGGAAGCCAGACAAACATGGTTCCGGCTGAGTCCGGGACATTCCAGCCGGCCTTCCTTAAGCCTCCGCAGAGGGCGTCTCTGCGCCGCTGATACTCCTGGCACTGGGCATGGACCTCGTCCATTGGGCCGGTCAGGGCTGCCACAGCTGCCTTCTGGAAGGGGTAGGGGATGCCGAAGTCATACTGGCTTCTGAGGAGCTTTAAGGCATCGATGATATCCTTGTTGCCGATCAGGTAGGACAGGCGGAAGCCGGTCAGGTTGAAGGATTTGGACAGGGAGAAGAACTCCACGCCTACCTCCTTGGCCCCCGGCAGGGACAGGAAGGAGAAGCCTTCCCGGCCGTCGAAGATGATATCGGAATAGGCATTGTCATTGATGATGAAGAAGCCGTACTTTCTGGCAAGCTCAATCATCTCAAGATACATTTCCCTGGGCGCAGCTGCCCCAACCGGGTTGGAGGGGTAGGAGAGAACGATAAACTTTGCCCTTTTTAAGATATCCTCCGGAATCTCCTTCATGTTGGGCAGGAAATCATTCTCCTTTATCAGACCGTAAAAATAGATCTCTGCTTCCGCCAGAAGGGAACCGGCTTCATAGATGGGATAGCCGGGATCCGGCAGCAGGACCACATCACCGGGATTGACCATGGCAAGGCCCAGATGTCCCATGCCCTCCTGGGTCCCGTGGACGCCGGTGATCTCCTCTTCACTGATCTTTGCATGATAGCGGTTTTTATAATAGTCCACCAGGGTATGGAGAACCTCCGGCGTGTCTGTGAGAGAGTAGCGGTAGTTAAATGGCTCTTTTACCGCGCGAGCCACGGCCTCCATGATGTGTTTTGCCGGCTTGAAGTCCGGTGTGCCGATAGACAGGTTGATGATTTCTCTTCCTGAGGCAATCATGGCATCCTTCTTTTCATCCATGGCGGCAAAGATTCCTGTCTGGAATTTCTGTAATCTGTCTGCTGCTTTATAGTGCATAATGTGGGTCCTCCTCTATTATCTTATGTATATGCTAATTATAGTGTTTGACACTGATTAGTCAGTGACAGCTGGTATCTGGTTATCTGAATTTGAGATTATATTTCACAGCCTTTATCTGATTATCTGGATTTGAGCTTTTCTTTCTCAGCCTTCAGCAGCTCGATATTGAGATTATTCTTTACCGCCGTCCTGTCCACCCAGAGATTGAGGGAACTGATGGCCATGGAGATTTCATCCAGTTTATTGCTGATCAGGGCAAAATCATGGATCTCATCATCGGAGATTTTTCCGTCTCTGGCAATCTGTATCATCCGACCAGTGAGGGAATTGATATCATCCAGACCGGCGATGGTCTCTAAGATGATGCCCGGCAGGTCAGAAAGTTCCACCTCAGGGACCGAGAGTACGCCGATGGCACATTTATGGGAACAGTAATAGTTGCAGAGCTCCGGACGCTTATAGCACTTTGCCATCTGAATGATATCATATGGCTCCGGCTCCTGAACACCGTATTCGATCTTCTCGATACGGGAGGAAGATACTCCCTCCATCAGCTCGCTGGCCTTCTCCCGGGTCAGGCCCATATCCTCTCTGCAGAGCTGATAAAATGTTTTATTTTCTCTTATGGATTGTCTGCCCATCTTTTATCCTTTCGTTTGTGTAATATATCTATTATACAGATTTCATTGCAAATGAGCAAGAAGCAGTTGATAGGAGCGAAAGTTCAGTGATATAATGATGAAAACTGATGAACAACAGGCAGAGTCCTGGCTTTTTATTTATAGGATAAGTGGCTTTTGTTGGATCTGTCTGAGGAGAAGTGTTATGCCATCTTCCAATTATAAATGGTACAAACTGGATAATGCTGCCACCATCGTG
>JAFUDC010000175.1 GCA_017459345.1 Eubacterium sp. | reverse complement strand
CATCGGATTCCTTCTGGTTCTCATGTATTTTTCCATGGGGCATATGATGTGGGGATGGCCCATCCCTTCCTGGTTTGACGGAAACCATGTGGCCATGGGCCTTCTGCAGCTGCTGCTGACGGTCATTGTCATGGTCATCAACCAGAAGTTCTTCATCAGCGGCTTTAAGAGTCTTCTTTCCGGTGCTCCCAACATGGATACCCTGGTTGCTCTCGGTTCAGCTGCTTCTTTCGGATACAGTGTCTTTGCATTATTTGCCATGACAGATGCCCAGGTAAAGGGCGGTGCTGAGGCCGCCATGCCCTGGATGCATGAGTTCTACTTTGACTCTGCCGCCATGATCCTGACCCTGATCACTGTGGGTAAGATGCTGGAGGCCCGTTCCAAGGGAAGGACCACAGATGCCCTGAAGGGCCTGATGAAGCTGGCCCCCAAGACAGCGGTTCTCTTCCAGGATGGAGAAGAGGTTACAGTTCCCATAGAACAGGTCAAGCAGGGGGATATCTTTGTGGTCCGCCCCGGTGAGAACATCCCGGTGGACGGCGTAATTATAGAGGGAAACAGTGCCATCAATGAATCTGCCCTGACCGGCGAGTCCATCCCGGTGGATAAGGCAGAGGGAGATCTGGTTTCGGCTGCCACTATCAACCAGTCCGGCTATATCCGCTGCGAGGCGACCCGGGTCGGGGAGGATACCACCCTTTCCCAGATCATCCAGATGGTCTCTGATGCAGCTGCCACCAAGGCCCCGGCTGCCAAGGTTGCCGACAAGGTTTCCGGTATCTTTGTTCCGGTTGTCATCGGCATTGCTCTGGTTACCTTGATTGTGTGGCTTCTCCTGGGACAGACTGTGGGCTTTGCCCTGGCAAGGGCCATCTCCGTTCTGGTAATCTCCTGTCCCTGTGCCCTGGGACTGGCCACGCCGGTTGCCATCATGGTGGGAAATGGCATGGGTGCCAAAAACGGTATTCTCTTTAAGACTGCAGCTGCCCTGGAAGCTGCAGGCAAGGTACAGATCGTTGCCCTGGATAAGACCGGTACCATCACCTCCGGCATCCCCAGGGTAACCGATATGGTTCCGGCAGATGGAATCACAGAGGAGGACCTTCTCTCCATGGCCAATACACTGGAGCATCGCAGTGAACACCCCCTGGCAAGAGCCATCCTGACCCTGGCCGAAGACCGTCAGATTAAGGCCGAGGAAGTGAGTAATTTTACGGCTCTGCCGGGTAACGGACTAACTGCCACCTGGAATGGCAAGACTTTATGCGGAGGGAATTATAACTTTATCACCAGCCAGGCTAATGTACCGGAAATCATCAGAAGCCAGGCCGAAGCCCTGGCCGAGGAAGGAAAGACTCCTCTTTTCTTCAGCTGCGACGGCAGGCTTATCGGTATCATTGCAGTTGCAGATGTTATCAAGGAAGACAGCCCCCAGGCGGTAAAAGAGATGCAGAACATGGGCATCCATGTGGTTATGCTGACCGGAGACAATGAGCGGACCGCCAAGGCCATCGGCCGCCAGGCCGGGGTGGACCAGGTCATCGCCGGAGTCCTCCCGGATGGCAAGGAGAGCGTTATCTCCTCCCTCAAGGAATACGGCAAGGTTGCCATGGTGGGCGACGGAATCAATGATGCCCCGGCCCTGACCAGTGCAGATACCGGTATCGCCATCGGCGCAGGCACGGATGTGGCCATAGACGCTGCTGAGGTTGTTCTGATGAAAAGCCGCTTAAGCGATGTGCCGGCTGCCATCCGACTTAGCCGGGCAACACTTAAGAATATCCATGAGAACCTTTTCTGGGCCTTTATCTATAACGTCATCGGCATCCCCCTGGCTGCCGGCTGCTATATCGCCCTCTTTGGCTGGAAGCTCAATCCCATGTTCGGTGCAGCCGCCATGAGCTTATCAAGCTTCTGCGTGGTCAGCAACGCCCTGCGGCTGAACCTCTTTAAGATGCATGAGGCTTCAAAGGATAAGAGGCTTAAGAATGCAGTATCCAAAGAAGCATTACTACAGGCACAAATCGGGGGAATAAAAACAGAAACAAATAATAATTTATATCATAAGGAGGATCTTAACATGACAAAGACATTAAAAGTAGAAGGAATGATGTGCAACAACTGTGAGAAGCACGTAAGAAAGGCTCTGGAAGCCATTGACGGCGTGGAAAGCGCTGTGGCAGACCATAACGCAGGCACCGCTGTTGTCACCTTAAGCGCTGATGTGGCTGATGAGGTCTTAAAGGCTGCTGTGGAAGAAGCGGATTATGAGGTGACAGGAATCGCTTAAGGGGAAGCCGCTTCTGATTTTCAATAGAAAGATTGACTATGGTGAAGGGGGCTTCAGATCTGAAGCCCCCAAAGTTCGTGATTACTGGTCATGGCGCCGGCAAATCCGGCCTCCTTGCTTATTCTTAATTTCTCTTCTGTATTGACAAATCCGGTCACATAGTAGGTTCCATCATAAACCTGGCGGAATTTCGGAAGGAATTCCAGGGCATGATAATAAGGACGAAGCTCAATGATGTCGAATCTCACATCCTTCATGGATTGAAGTGCCTTTTCCACGGACACCGAATCCATCAGGGATACACGGAATATGGTTTCAAACTTCAGATTTCGAATCATGTTCATCTTGGAGATGCTTGACCCAATCACGGCATCTACCTTATAAAGATTCTTCAGCATCTGAAAAGCCATCTTGTCGTTGCTCAGTCCCCCCACAAGTTCATGATTTACAATCACCTGTTTTCCGTTTTTATGACAGATTTCCGACAGCTGCTTCAGATTTCCGATATGAGAATTAGACAGAAGAATCTGGGAATCTCTGCACTCTGTAATCGCTTTTTTGAGATATCTGACATCCCTGATTGATGGAATTATTCTGAACTCTTCACTCATCGGTTCCCCCTCTGTTAAACAATGATGCTATGAGAACCTTTTCGAAAACCTCATAGCCGCTGCAGTATACGCTGCTTAAGTGATTTATCAGGCAAATGTTTTGCATGCCACCAGACTGATTCCGCTGCCGGCAATATCGGAAAGGATAATATCCCCCATGGTCACTGCCTCGGTGAGAACCACTTCCTGGATTTCCTCCATGGCCTTTTCCATCAGCCTTTTGGATATGGGCTGGCTGGTCTTTACCGGAACCAGCACCTCCTTTCCGTCAAATATACCAAAAACGGTGGAAGTCAGGGTACGTACAGGGTCGGTCCACTCCTTGCGGGCAAAGGCCTCTCCCCGGGGACAGCTGTTACCAGCCACATTTGCTACCTGATTATTATCATCTATGGTTACTGTAAGAGCACATCCGGATGGACATGTGGTACAGCACATTGTTACTTCCTGCATACTGTTGCCTCCTCT
>JAFUDC010000174.1 GCA_017459345.1 Eubacterium sp. | reverse complement strand
CCAGCACATCATAGCCATGGTTGACGATTGCATGACAGTAATCGACAAGGTTAAGGTTGCTTTCCAGAAGCTCTTCTGCCTTGTCGCTCATCCCCTTGGCAACGGTTAGGATGGTACCTTACTTGGTCTTCATAACAGCCTTGTAGGCAGTCTCCACAGCCCGCTCAAAACCGCCGGCGATTTCCTCCCTGCCGATGCTGTCGGCCTTCGATACCACCTTGGTAAAGCCGCGGAAGAGCTGGGACAGGATAACTCCGGAGTTACCTCTGGCCCCCCTTAAGGACCCGTTGCTGATGGCCTTGCAAAGGGCCGGGATAGTCGGGTCCTCAATCTTGCTGACCTCTCTGGCAGCAGAGAGAATGGTCATGGACATATTGGTTCCGGTGTCCCCATCCGGCACCGGAAATACATTCAGTTCGTTAATATATTCTTTTTGTGAATTAAGTCTGTTTGCTCCTGCCAGGAAAAGCTTCTGAAACTTTCTGGCATCTATGTTGCGAGTGCTCACAGCATATCCTCCTCTAAAAAACGCATAGTATGATTGCTTTCTTCCCTTACGATAAATCAAAGATTCACTTGCCGGGGTCAGTCCACGATGCGGACACCCTCAACATATACGTTAACCTTCTCTACCTCCATGCTGGTAAAAGTCTCTACTTTATACTTGACATTCTCAATGAGGTTCTCTGTCACAGTAGCGATGGATACACCATAAACCACGATGATGTGGAAGTCGATCTCAATCTTATTCTCATGGATCTTCACCTGGACTCCCTTGGTGAGATGGTCTCTTTTTAACAGCTGTACCAGACCGTCCCTCCGGCTCACAGAGGCCATACCCACGATACCGAAACACTCCAGCGCATTCATACCGGCATACTTGGCGATCACTTCTTCATCTATCACAATCTGACCATAATCTGTATTGATCTGTCCTTTCATATAAATTCCTCCTAATAACGCCAGTTATTAACTGACTTAAATTGTCGGATGCCATGATCTGCTTAGGTGTCATGGCATAATTACATATATTATACCCTCTTTCCATAAAAAATGGAATAAGAATCCACACAAATCTTCAAATTAATACATATTTATATAACAAGTCATCAAAAATGTCTCAAATGAGGTCTGAGCCATGAAAAAAGTGTGCGGATTCGCCCTGATCTTCTTCTCCATCGGAATGATCTTTGCCTCTTTAATCAACGGCTTTCTGGTCAGCTCCCTGCTGATCATCGGAAGCATGACAGCAGGAATCCTGCTTTTTATCAGCCGCTGCTGATGAATATCCGGGGCCCAAAGATCAGATCTTCCAAATGCAGCATCAATCCTCTGATATTTCCCCGGCAGTATCAGTTTGTTTCTCTGTCTTCCACACAATATTTCCGTTAACGATACTCATGTCTCCGCCTTCATGAACACCAAGAACTTTTTTCTCCAGGGAATCCAGATCGATTTCATAGACTTGGACCGCATTTGCTATAACTGAATCTTCCGATTCATAGTCTGAGTAATATGACACATTCAGGTAAAGTTTGTTATTGCAGATATTCGGCCAGGAACAATGGCTGTCTCCCTCATATGCAATGAACCCCTTATCCGGCGATTCCACTTCAAAAATCTTCTCCGTCTCATCTGTTTCTATATTCCTGCGGTAGAGGCCTTCATCTTCCGATGTCCCATAATCATTATCCGGATCGTAGATCACATAATAGACATATCCATTATATAGCGTTGCCCCATACATCTCAATATCATCATCGATGTACCTGTCAGATTCCCAGGGGTAGTATCCATTATTGATGCTTTCCCATGGACTGTTATCCTTCCATTGATCTTCCCCTATACCGTCTGCATATACCTGATCCGGTGAGAGATCTTCATGCAGGGATGTCAGTCTGGAATGGCTGGCAATATATAACTGGTCTCCGTCCAGATACAATCTCAGAAAATCACTCTTTTCGATATCACTGTATACGATCTTATTGATAAATCTATTCTCATTCAGATCAAATGCAATAATATCGATAAATCTTTTTGTAGTAGATGAACCACTGCCATCCTGGTCATTTACAGTACATTCTACAATACGGGACACATTGCAATATAGGATGTCATTGCTGATCAGAATCTGGTCTACGTCATATTCTTCGGACTTGACTGTGTCTATGTCCTGCACCAGTTCCTTTACATCCTCACAATATTCTTTCAGGTCAAGGACTTCCTCGTACTGACCCTCCTCAGTGGGCAGATCCCACATGGGCTCGCCCAGATCTTTGGTCCTCACCACATGGCTGCCCAGGGCATAATATACATCGTAATTATAATAGCAGCAGCCAGCATTGGATACGCCATTCACCTCAATGCCGGAAAGCTGACCCGGGTTGCTTTCGCCCAAAACGGTTCCCTCATTATCCTCGTCATCAGAAAGCTTCGTAATATTGCTTCCATCCTGGGAGGATGTCGCATTTTCCTCACTATCAGAAACCTGGGAAGACCTGCACCCGCCCAATACCGAGCCGGTTAATAAGGAAGCACAAATAAGAAGCACTGCAGCAGTTCTTTTGACCTTAATCATATCATTTCCTCCTCTATAAACTTCTTCCTGAGCAGACGAAAAAAGAGGGAATCTCCGATTCCCTCATATCTCTCATCATGATGAAATTATGCAAGTGTGATCTTGCCATTTCTCGCAGATTTCAAACAAGAAGTACATACGTACATCCGCTTGGAAGTACCATTCGCATTCACTCTTACAGACTTAATGTTGGACTTCCACATCTTGTTAGATCTTCTATGAGAATGACTTACCTTAATGCCGAAATGAGCACCCTTGTCACAAATAGCGCATCTTGCCATGACCGCACCTCCTCACAAGTATACTTAAGCCTGAAAGACTTACAACGAGACTATTCTAACAGAAATGAATTGAAAAAGCAAGAGAAAAATTAATTAATTTGAACCCATTATAACTCTCCCAAAATGTATTCTGATTAGAGGCAGAAATAGAATCACCCTTAAGACAATTCTTCCCATACAGCCTCCCCGGAGGTGTCCGCAGCCTTCACTGCCTCATTCATCTCCGGATCACCTTTCCCTCTGCTGCTAATCAGGGAGGTTACCTTGTTGACTGCATCAGGTACCATATCCAGTGCCTTGGTTACCGCATCCTGATTGCGTACATTAACCAGTCTGGTCTCTCCGTCCTTGATCACAAGGATGGCACTTGGAGACATCTTTCCGCCGATTCCGCCGGCTCCGCTGCTGGATTTTTCCTTGCCGAAGGCTCCTGCTCCCATACCGAAAGATACATCTACCAGCGGCAGAATGATTGTGTCACCGATCACCTGGGGCTCACCGATAACGGTTTTTGTGGACATGACCTGATCAAGGCCTTTGAATAATGACTGCACTGTCTGATCAAAATTGTTGTTTGCCATAATATCCTCCTCTAATCATCTCGCATATTCTGACTATACAATGTATTATTATCTATTACGTTCTCTACAATTATTGAGAAAATGTTAGTTTGACTCAATTCAAAGTCTTATCTTGACTTATTATCACTCAACTCGATGAATACTCTTTCATCTATCTGCATATTACAAGCTTGATCAGCCTGCGGACATTCTTATCAAGAATGAGCCAGATTCCCAGATAGATAAAGTATATGGGGCGAATCCTTCCTGACCCGCGGCAGTTTACTGAGAGGCACTTCTCATAGAAAACAGGCTCTACGGTAAAATTGCTGCGGTAAACCGGATAAAAGACTGCCAGAGCTCCTGTGATATATCCCGTTACTGCAGGATCATCCATGCCGAACTTAAGATAGCCGGTCAGCCTGCGGGGTCTGACATGTTTTAAAACCTTGCCCAGCAGGGTAAAGGCTTTTCGGATCAGCGCCTCGCCATGGTACTCATCATAAGTGGATTTGACCTCTTTTACTTTATCAAGAAGCTGGGTGAGCTTTCCGGATTCGGAGGCTTTTTCTCCTTCTGCAGACTTCTTTTCTTCTTTCTTCTTCTTTTTTGCAGCCCTCTTCTGCTCATTAACCTTAGCTTTTGCAGCCTTCTTCTCTTCTTTTTTCTTGGCCTTTTCCGCCTTCCGCTGCTCTCTGTCTATTCGCTTCTGCTCCTGATCTGCTTTCTTCTGATTCTTACCTGGCTCAGGAATATCATCCTTTTTTTCAGAATTCTCCTCTTTCGGGGAGCTTGTCCCAGGCAGGGGCTTTTCCTGCTCCTCCACATTTTCAACTGAAACAGCCGACAGCTCCGGTGTCTCCTGCTCCATTTGTCCCGGCGTATCCGAATTATCTGTCGAACCCGCTTTTTCTGTCTGCCCCTCTTCTATTTTCTCTCGCCTGGCTTCTTCTGTCTGCTCCTCTTCTTTTTTCTCTCGCCTGGCTTCTTCTGTCTGCTCCTCTTCTTTTTTCTTTCGCCTGGCTTCCTTTTTCTTCTGCTTTTCTTCCTTCCGGGCCAGATATTCCGGCTGATTGCCTGCAATCTGAATGCCAAGAACCTTTGCCCCGTATGAAAGCACCTGGTCTATGTAGGATACCGTCACCGATACCGCCCGGATAAACCAGGTAACCTGCACCTTCAGATAGGGCGGGCTTTCATCCTCTTTTCTCACCTCAAACTGATAACGGATGGGGGTGATCAGCACCAGCAAGATAATCAGCAGCAAAAACAGAAGGATGAAACCGATAATCTTAAGAAGCAGTAATAATATATGCAACATTATGCTCCTCCTGCCTTACTGTCAAAACTCTTCAAGAAAATGCTTCATATCCCGCATTGCATCTTTATCATACCCGTTTTTTACGATTTCTAAAACCAGTTGGCCCGCTTCCTGTCTGGAACCGGCAAGACCCAGAAGCCTCAGGGAGTCGTCATGGTAAACCGGCAGGCGGTATTCCATGCTGCTTATGATATACATGAGGTTCTCCTGCTCCCAGGCAGTGGTGATGCCGTACCAGACCTTATAACCGGGACGGTCTCCCCTCTCTATGGCCTTAAGAATCTCCGGCGCCTTGTGGGATATACCCCCGGCAATTTTCACATTCTCTGATATTCTCATTCCTGTCTTCCTGCATTGTATTATTCGCGAACTCTCTCCCCCTTGAAGAAGAGGGAGTAACAATCGAAACTGATAGTAACTGTTCGGACCACCATCTGTGTCCGAAAATCCACTGGGGCTTTCGGCCGCATGCAAAGCCATCAGTCAGGCTTTATTTCACATGGGTGTGAGTAAACAGGTGATCATTACAATACTCATAATTCCCGTTACATTTGGAACAGTAGCGAAACTCCAGGCTGGGGTCATCCTCCTCGGTCCGGCCGCAGACGGCACATCGATGTCTGCTTGTTCCCCGGGCCTGACGTACCTTCTGATGATAGACCCGCTTTCTTTTTACCTCCCCGGGGGAGATCTTCCTGTAATTCCTTGAGGACAGGTAAAAAAGGATGAAGTTCAGCAGACTCACCACAATGCTGATCCTGGTACCCAGTCCGCCTACCACAAAGGAGTAGGCCAGTAGGGCCACGTCAAGCCAGGCCAGCCACTTCACCTTCAGGGGCAGGATTCCGTAGAGATAGACCTGCATCTCAGGAAAGATGGCGGCGTAGGCCAGGAAGAGGGACAGGTTCATGTAATAGGTATCCATGTAAATATAGGGAGAGGGCACGATGGCGTAAACGATAAAGGCCGCCGCGATGGTTCCCAGAATACCGCAGAACACATACATGTTAAAACGGAAGGCTCCCCAGACATGGACCAGGGACTGGCCGATGGAATAATAAAAGAGCATCACAAAGACCAGGAATATAATGTTGGCTCCGGGTGTGGCCACAAGAAATGTCACGATTCTCCAGGGCTCTCCGTGGAGCACCATAAAGGGATTCAGGGCAAAACTTGTATAGAAGTCATTCGAAATCAAATTCATGATGGTCC
Organism: Eubacterium sp.; assembly: GCA_017459345.1. Taxonomy (GTDB): domain Bacteria; phylum Bacillota; class Clostridia; order Lachnospirales; family Lachnospiraceae; genus Anaerobutyricum. Next base: position 3,466 of record JAFUDC010000174.1, on the reverse strand, counting down.
CGAAGGCATATAAGATCACGATGTATAGGGGCAGATTCTGTCTGGCATATCTGCCGAATTTTCGTTCAAGTTTATTTAACCAGTTCATAAATACGCCTCTCTGTATCTAATACTTCTTCTGATATCACAGCATATCCTGGGAAATGGATAATCCGAATAGAGCTGCCGTAATCATTACTCTATTATCACTTAAAATATTTATTCTTACCCAGGATAACCCCTACCAGCAGGGTGACCAGGACGCAGACACCGGATATGATCCAGAAGCCGTAGGGATTGGTATTACAGGGGATGCCGCCCACGTTCATGCCAAAGGCTCCGGTCATGATGGTCGGCACGGTCAGGACGATGGTGATGACGGATAAGAACTTCATGACTATATTCAAATTATTAGATATAACTGATGCGTAGGCATCTGTGGTGGAACTTAAGATGTCACTGTAGATCTTGCCCATCTCGATGGCCTGCTTGTTCTCGATGATGACATCCTCCAATAACTCCTCGTCCTCCTCATACCGGGGGATGGAGGTGATGGATGTGCTGCGCATAAGCTTTTCAAGGACAACCTCATTGCCCCTCAGAGAGGTAGTGATATAGACAAGGCCCTTCTCCAGCTCCAGCATATCGAAAAGCTCCTGGTTTCTCTGGGAAATGTGCAGCTTTTTCTCAATCTCATCGCTCTTCTTATTGATGATCCGCAGGTACTGGAGGAACATCTCCGCATTCCGGTAGAGCATCTGGTAGATAAACCTTGTCCTCTTGGTGGTGGAGAAATTGCGCACACGCCCTTCCATGAAGATGGCCAGGATGGGGGTGTCCACGAGACAGACCGTGAGAATGATCTCATCCTTAACGATGATGCCGAAGGGAATGGTATAAAATATATCTTTCTCCTGGGTAATATCTGTGGTAGGTATATCCAGGATAATCAGCGTATAATCGTCTTCAACCTGTATTCGGGACCGTTCTTCCTCATCAAGAGGGCTCTTTAAATCATCCAGATCAATCTTAAAACGGTCCGCCGTGGTAGCCAGCTCTTCCATAGTGGGGTCGGTCAGGGCAACCCAGCTGCCGGCTGCAGGTTCTGATATCTTCTGTGTCTGTCCATCGATCGTCTTAAAGATCCTGATCACTTTAAGACCTCCTTCCATGTCACCTCTTAGCGAATAGCATCCCTGGGGAGCATAAATGTAAAAACAGGTTTGATTCTGACATTTACCATTACTAACACAAACAAGCCCGGAAGCAGACCCTTCCGGACTTCATCTCATGATTCAACAGAAATCATCTGAATAATTCTGCGTCAGAGATTAAATCTCTAATTATTATAAAGAATATAGTGTGCTTTGTCAAACTGAATTGAAAGTCTCCCGGGCGCTTTTATGAGGGCAAATGTTTCTGCGGCAGCAGCAGGATCATCCCCTCGGGAAGGGGAAGTTCGGCAAGTCCGCGGTTAAGCTTCAGGAGGTCTTCCAGACTGATATCATGCTGCTTAAGAAAACTTTCGATAGTCTCCCCCTTTTTTATCACACAGGGGATAAAGTCTGCCGGAGGACGAACAGAATCTCCGGGAATGCAGATCTCATCTCCCGGCTGCAGGTTATAGATATCTACGTAAGGGTTCAGGGCCAGCAGCACTCTCACTCTGGTGTGGTACTTCTGGGCTATGCCGTACAGGGTATCTCCGGGCTCAACCACATGGACAGGGCCGGGACATCTCTTTTTTTCGCAGGATCCAAGATAAACCTTTTTATCCATAAGGACACCTCGACAAATGATGTTTACCTTATGATATGTATCTGACAGGCTGTGAGTCACTCCGAAAGCTCAATCTCAGACCCAGGATTCTTGTTACTTCAGTCATAAGAGGAATATTGATTATACTTGGAAACAGCTCAGCACCCTGTCCCGGTTCTGAGTTGTTACATATTTCCACTAAAAATTAGTGGTTAATTGTTGATTTTTCTTCCTATTATAAGTATAATTTCAATGATAATCGCCCTGACGGTTGATATTTAACAGCAGGATAAGGTTAATCACAAAGGCGATTGATATTTAACATCAAGATAAAGGAGTTGAACAGGATTCATGAAGTTTTCACTGGGAATTGATATTGGATCTACAACTGTCAAAGTATCTGTCATTGATGAAGCGCATAAGATCCTCTTTTCGGATTATAAGCGCCACTTTGCCAACATAAAAGAAACCTTACAGGGACTCTTGAGCGATGCCAGGGAGACCCTGGGCAATCTGATCGTCCACCCCACGGTTACCGGATCAGGCGGGATGGCCATCTCAGAGTATCTGCATATTCCCTTCTGCCAGGAGGTGGTCTGCGTGTCCGAGGCTCTGCAGGATTATGAGCCTAAGACCGATGTGGCTATTGAGCTGGGAGGGGAGGATGCCAAGATCATCTACTTTTCCGAGGGCGGCATCGAGCAGAGAATGAATGGTGTCTGCGCCGGTGGTACCGGATCGTTTATCGACCAGATGGCAAGTCTGCTCCAGACTGATGCGGCAGGCCTTAATGAATATGCCAAAGGCTACGATACCATCTACCCAATCGCTGCCCGCTGCGGAGTCTTCGCCAAGACCGATATCCAGCCTCTGATCAATGAGGGGGCCACAAAGGAGAACCTGGCAGTGTCCATTTTCCAGGCGGTGGTCAACCAGACCATCAGCGGACTGGCCTGCGGCAAACCTATTAAGGGGCATGTGGCCTTTCTGGGAGGCCCCTTACATTTTCTCCCGGAACTGAAGAATACATTTATCCGGACATTGGAACTGGATGATGATCATATCATCGACCCGCCCCACTCCCACCTTTTTGCTGCAACCGGTGCAGCCCTGAATGCCAAGGAGGATAACCAGATCGCACTTGATGATCTGCTTAAGTACTTCGAGTCGGATATCAGGCTGGCTGTGGAAGTTGAACGGCTGGAGCCCCTCTTTAAGGACCAGAAGGCCTATGATGATTTTATCGCCGACCACAACCGATTTACGGTAAAGAAGGCTGATCTTGCTTCCTATGAAGGGCGGTGCTATCTGGGCATCGACGCCGGCTCCACCACCACCAAGCTGGCTTTGGTGGGCGAGGATGGATCCCTCCTCTACCGCTTTTATGATAACAACAACGGCAGTCCCCTTAAGACGACCATCCGGTCCATTCGGGAGCTTAAGGACCTGCTGCCCGAGAAGGCTGTGATTGCAGGAACCTGCTCTACCGGTTACGGGGAAGCCCTCATAAAGTCTGCCCTCAACTTAGACCACGGTGAGGTGGAGACCATGGCCCACTATTATGCAGCGGCCTTCTTCGAGCCGGATGTAGACTGCATCCTGGATATCGGCGGCCAGGATATGAAATGTATCAAAATCCGCAACAATGCAGTGGATAATGTCCTCTTAAATGAGGCCTGCTCCTCCGGCTGCGGTTCATTTATCGAGACATTTGCCAAGTCCTTAAACT
>JAFUDC010000173.1 GCA_017459345.1 Eubacterium sp. | reverse complement strand
ATGAAAACTGATGAACAACAGGCAGAGTCCTGGCTTTTTATTTATAGGATAAGTGGCTTTTGTTGGATCTGTCTGAGGAGAAGTGTTATGCCATCTTCCAATTATAAATGGTACAAACTGGATAATGCTGCCACCATCGTGCCGGCCACCGCCAGGGGGTCTGATACCCGGGTCTTTAGGGTGACCTGTGAGCTTAAGGAGGATGTGGATGGGGAATTTCTTCAGGAGGCCCTGGATCAGGCTTTGCTGGAGTTTCCCCACTTTCGGGTAGTTCTTCGAAAAGGGCTGTTCTGGTATTATCTGGACAGCACTGATATGCGTCCCCTGGTGAGAAAGGAAGATCTTCCGGCCTGCAGCCCCCTGTATTTTTCCGGCAGACGGAGTCTGCTCTTTCGGGTGAATTATTATAAAAAGCGGATTAACCTGGAGATGTTCCATGTGCTGGCAGATGGTACCGGGGGATTCATGTTTATGAAGAAGCTGGTTTTCCTCTACTGCCAGATGAAGTATGGTGTGGAGGTCCCTTCCGAAGCAGACTTAAGCTCCTCAGCAGATGAGAAGAACCAGGATGCTTTTGATTATTTTTACAGTAAGGAAAAGGGCCGGGACCAGCTTGAGACCATGATGTCCAACAAAGCCTATCAGATTCGCCAGGATAAAGATGACAATATGCAGAATCACCTGGTGGAGGGAACTGTCTCGGCGAAAGCCTTCATGGAACTGGCCCGTAATTATCAGACTACAGCCGGTATTCTCATCTGTGCCCTTTATATAGAGGCAGTCATCCGGTCCATGCCGGTCAAGGACCAGCGTCATCCGGTGGTAATCAGTGTCCCGGTGAATCTGCGGCAGTTTTTCCCTTCTGAGACCACGCGGAACTTTTTCGGGGTGATCAATGTTGTGGTTAAGGCCGAAGAGTATGACGGAACCGTGGAAAGTATTCTTCCCCGGGTAAAGAAAGCTTTTAAAGAGCAGCTTTCTGAGGAGAATATTAAAAAGACCATGAACAGCTACAGCCAGCTGCAGCATAACAGGGGAATCCGGATGGTGCCCCTGGCCATCAAGGATCTGGTTATCCTCTATTTTACCCATAAAACCAGGCGGGGAACGACGGCAACCTTATCTAATCTGGGAAGAATTGATATGCCGGATTCCATCGCCCCTTACATAGACCGTTTTTCCGCCTTCATGTCCACCCAGAATATGCAGGTCTGCATATCCACCTTCCGGGATAAGATGGTTTTTGGCGCGGTCTCTGCCTATTCTGAGCATCGGGTCCTCCTTGGATTCTTCAGAAGGCTCACGGAGCTGGGACTGGAGGTTGAGATCGGATCCAATGATTACGACAGACGTGAGGAACAGGATGAGTGATGAGATATCTTTGCAGGTAAACGGATCAATATTTTGAAAATCTCAGATACTAATAGACGATATAAGGAATAGATTATGCAATACTGTCCAAAATGTAAGATACATATACGCGGGGATAAGCGCTGCTGCCCCTTATGTGAGGGAAGCATCGAGGGGAATCCGGACAACCCTGCATTCCCGACTCTGAAAAAAAGAAGATATCCCATCAGGCTGATGTTTAAGATCTGCCTCTTCCTCTTTGTGATCGTGGAGGTTGTATCCATGATGATTCATATCATGACAGGCTTCCGCTTCCACCTGCCCGTCCTTTTTATGATGTGGGCCCCCTTTGTTCTTCTCGACCTCTGCGTGGCCTTATATTACAGAGGAAATATTATCAAGCTGATTTCCTACCAGGCTTATGCGGTGATGGCTGTCTGTGCCTTCATCGATTATGGTGACGGAAAGATGGGCTGGAGTCTCAACTGGATCATACCTGCAACATTGCTGAGCCTTACCATTGTGACCATCATTATCGGATATGGTGTGGGCCTGCGGCTTGTGGATTATATGATTTATCTTCTGGTGGATGTGATCCTTGCGGTCCTGCAGCTGATTCCCGTATTGCTGGGGATTAACAGGGTTCCCTACATGGCCATTGCCAGTGTGGGAATCATGCTGGTGGTGGCAGCCTTTGTGGTAATCTTCCGGCCCCGTGAACTGGGAAATGCCTTCTCAAAATATATGAACATGTAACTACTCAGAGCCATGCGGAATATGTATGAAATATACTCGTCAAACTTGTTTGAAAGACATACGAGGAACTGACAATGTTTGCCTATCCATTTACTGAAAAGTTTGAACATATGATGGAGCAGACCGGAGACTTTCTGGAGCAGAAGATCGGAGACCATATCCGGCAATCTGACATGGAGGCTCCGGTTTTATCCGGGATGCCTGAAAAGAAGGTCTGGTATAAAGTCCCACTGGAAAAGGGAATCTGCGGCGACGGCAGCCCCTATCACATTTATCTTAAGAAGGGTACCAGAAAGAGGCTCTGCATCTTTTTTTCCGGAGGGGGAGTGGCCTGGGATGATTACTCGGCAGCCAGGCCGGTGACCGGAGGGAAGGTAGCGGCAGGACAGCCTAATTTTTACTGGAATAATCTGAGGCCCTTTACTCAGGTTATGAATATTAATGTGGGTATTACCCAGACGGGTCATTCCTGGAATCCCTTTGACAGCTGGTGTTTTATTGTGGTGACCTACGCCACCGGAGACTTTCATGTGGGAAACAGGGATTATGAGTTTGATACGGGAGAAGGAACCCGGGATGTGGTACATTTTAAAGGACATGAGAATTTCCTTGAAGCCATGAAGGTAGCGAAAGAACATTTTCCGGATCCGGGCCGGATCCTGATTGCCGGGGATTCCGCCGGAGCCTTTGCGGTGCCCGCGTTGACAGAGGAGATTCTGGAGGATTTTTATCCGGACTGCCGGGATGTGACCCTGCTTTCAGACAGTGCCCTGCTCCTCTTTGATCACTGGCAGGAGACAGCCAGGGATATCTGGGGAGCCGGGGAGAGATTCTGGAAGCCCATATCTTCGGATAATATTATCCTGGATTGGTATTCCAGTCTTGTCGACCGGTGCGGGGACAGACTCCGCTATCTCTATGCAAGCTCGGTTCACGATTACCTGCTCAGCACATTTTATAATGCGGTTACCAACAAAGACTACAGTACCAACAAAGAATTGCAGGAACTCTACCGGGACCAGCTTGCCCAACTGACTGTTCAGCTTAAAAAGATCATGCCCGGGTTCGGGTTCTTCTTTAATGACTGGAAGCATCCCGTCCCGGGCATCAGTGCCGGCGGATCCGTTCATACTGCGGTGAGAAAGCCTTATTTTCATATAAAGAATGATAATCAGGCCACTATGGCCAGATGGCTTTTTGACGCGGTGAATGGCCGTGTGTATGATGTTGGTATGAGCTATCTGAGGAATCAGTAGGTAATTGCGAAACTTAAGTCACACCTATAAAGTCGGACACGAGTTTCGCAATCACTTAATGATCGATCAGAAACCGGAAGGGGAGCTTATTCGAACAAGTCCACAGCTTCCTGCAAAAGTTCAATGATGGGCAGGCTCTGAGGACAGGCATCTTCACATTGACCGCATTGGATACAATCAGAAGCCTTGCCGCATTTTGCAGTGGCATTGGTATATCTGCCTTTGGCTTCCTCCATACTCTGATAAATCCGGTTCATATTGATGGCACGGAAGATATCCGGAATCGGAATCTCCTGGGGACAGCCCTTGGTACAGTAATGACAGGCAGTACAGGGTATGGCACCTGCATCCCGGATGATTTGCTGAGCCTGGCCGATGACCTTCTGTTCCTCTGAATTAAGAGGTTTAAAGTCCTTCATATAGGAAAGATTATCCTTCATCTGGTCGATGTTGGACATGCCGCTTAGGACAGTAAGGATGCCATCAAGAGAAGCAACATAGCGGATGGCCCAGGATGCATAGGAAGCATCAGGATTGGCCTCCTTAAAGATCTTAGCCAGCTTCTCCGGCGGGTTGGCAAGGGTACCCCCCTTGACCGGCTCCATCACTACAATTGGTTTGTTGTGCTTTCTGGCTATCTCATAGCAGGCCCTGGAGGCGATATGGCTGTCCTCCCAGTCTGCATAATTGATCTGCAGCTGCACGAATTCCGCATCGGGATTCTCCTTAAGCAGATCATCAAGCATCTCGGGGGTTCCGTGGAAGGAGAAACCCCAGTGGCGGATCAGACCCTTTTCCTTCTGCCCCCTCACAAAATCCCAGAGCTTATAATCTGCGTAGACATCCCTGTTGTTGAGCTGGAGGGCATGGAGCAGATAATAATCCACGTAATCTACACCCAGTCTCTCTAAGGATGTTTCAAGCTGCTGTTTGGCGGCAGCTTCATCCGGCTTTCCCAGCCAGGCGTTGAGCTTGGTGGCAATCGTATAGGAATCCCTGGGATATCTCTCAACCAGAGCCTTCCTCACTGCTTCTTCTGAGGCACCCCCATCATATACATAGGCTGTATCAAAGTAAGTAAAGCCCGCTTCCATAAAGAGGTCTACCATCTTGCAGGTCTGTTCAATGTCTATCTTCTTCTTGTCATCGGCAAGTTTAGGAAGCCGCATCATACCAAAGCCCAGCTTGGGTGTACCGGATAGATCAATTGCTTTCGTCATATCATTCAACTCCATTTCTTAAATATACTTCTTCGTCTTCAATCCGTCTTAAAATCTTAAAATCTGGAAACAGCTTTGCACATCTACATGGATTGTGCACAACCCTAACAGAGAATATTTTATCATTAGCAGGGTGATTTCGCAACCTTTTAAATATTCCAATACACGTCTTTTATTGCGTGTCATAAACATCATCCTTCACTTATAAGCAAGCATGCCGTGGAAATGTATTTTGAGACCTGAGCCAAAATTTTTCTTTTAAAGTTTGTCCTTGTAGTATATAATAAAATATGATTGCGGAAACTTCTTCCGGAACCGGTTCAGGAGATTTACCCCTATAATCGGATAAATAGCTATTTCAGGGGTAATTGAAGTCCAAGAGAAGAGAGTGAATCAGTAAGATTACCCCAAAAAAACAGAGAATCAGCGATTCCAGGGGTAATTGAAGTCCAAGAGAAGAGAGTGAATCAGTAAGATTACCCCAAAAAAACAGAGAATCAGCGATTCCAGGGGTAATTAAAGTCCGAGAGAGGAGAATGGATCAGTAAGATTACCCCAAAAAATCAGATAGCCAGCTATTTTAGGGGTAATCAAGGAAAAAATCATTTTTAATAGAGGAGGATTACAAGATGACAGAAAAAGAGGAAAGAAAGATGGTAAAGAAAGCAAAACGTCAGAAACTGGCAAGAAAAATCTGCAGGAAGATTTTTTTCGCATGCTTTCTGTTCTCCCTGGGAATATGTGTGGGTATTCACCGCAGGGTGATCAAAGCGCTGATTACAGGAGGAGAGTTACCTGAGATGCCCGAAGGCCATATTCCCTGTCCATGGTATGATAAACTGAAGGAGCGTGCATAAAAAGAAAGCGATACCCATGATAAAGACGATTATATTTGATATAGGCAATGTGCTGATGCGGTTTGATTACATGCCCTTTATTAAAAACCTGCTTAAGGATGACACGTTGATCGAAAAGGTGAATGCATCTATCTGGAAGACAGGTTACTGGAACCAGCTGGATCTGGGTCAGGATCCGGAGGATGTTTTTGGCCGGATGTTATCGGACGGTGAGGAGGTACAAGATGAGATTCGGCTGACTCTTGAGCATGTGGGGGACTGTATCAGTAAGACTGATTATGCAATTCCCTGGATCCGGGAACTGAAGGAGCGGGGATTTCAGGTATTATATCTCTCCAATTATTCGGAATATATCATGAATGCAGGGCCGGAGGCCCTGGATTTCCTTCCATATATGGATGGGGGCGTCTTCTCCTGCCATGTGGGGATGATCAAGCCGGATCCGGCTATCTACCGAAAAATATGTGATACATATGATCTGAACCCGGAAGAATGCGTTTTCATCGATGATAATGAAGATAATATAGACGCCGCCCGAAAGTTCGGGCTTGATGCCATACATTTTGAAAACTATGAGCAGGCAAAAGAAGAGCTTGAGAAGAAGCTGAACGGTTAATAATTGTTAATAAGATTCATGACTATCAGGCTGCTGTATTAGATGAAAGCCCTTGATTCTCTGTAATCGAGTCGGTAGTGGAAGAGAGAATCGTGTAATAAAAAGACTACGAAAGGATACATTATGAGTAGAGACATGAACATCGTATGCCTGGATCTGGAAGGAGTTCTGGTTCCGGAGATCTGGATTGCATTTTCAGAGAAAACAGGGATTCCTGAGCTTAAGAGGACTACCCGGGATGAGCCGGATTATGATAAGTTGATGAATTTCCGCCTGGATATCTTAAGACAGCATGGACTGGGCTTAAAGGAAATCCAGGAGACCATCGCCGGGATCGATCCCATGCCGGGAGCCAGGGAGTTCCTGGATGAACTCCGTTCCATCACCCAGGTTCTCATCCTTAGTGACACCTTCACCCAGTTTGCCCAGCCTCTCATGAAGAAGCTTGGCTGGCCCACTCTTTTCTGTAATACTTTGGAAGTGGCTGATAATGGTGAGATTACCGGGTTCAGGATGAGGGTTGAGCAATCCAAGCTGACTACGGTGAAGGGTCTGCAGGCCATGGGCTTTGAGACCATCTCCTGCGGTGACAGCCACAACGATCTGGGCATGATCTTAAACAGCAAGGCGGGATTCCTTTTTAAGAGCACTGACCAGATTAAGAAAGATTACCCGGACCTGCCAGCCTTTGAAGAGTATGATGACCTTCTGGCTGCGATTAAGGAAGTGCTGTGAGACAGTGACTATAGACGCGTGAGTGATAGATATTAATAAAAGACACCGTAAGTGGCAGATAGTAATAAAAGCCTGGGATACATGACTATCCTCAGGCTTTTTCTTTTTCAGTATCCGTATAGATCATAAGAATATGGTGAATGGCTTCATGCAGATATGGGCGGTATTCTTCCATACTGACCGGCTGCTTGAGCAGGATGCAGTTATAGCATGTCGATCCTACCAGCTCCACGATGGTGAAAAGCATGAGCTCCGGATTCCGGCAGCGAATATGACTATCCTCCATTAACTTCAGGTAATAATCGATAAATCGATCGGATTCTTCCGGCATGGTCTGAGTGAATGCGGTTCTAAACACTCCCCAGGACAGGTTTTTGCTGATAAACTGAAGCAGGGCGGGCTGTCTTTGCAGCTGGCCGATCACATAGTCCATGATGAACATCATCTGATTTTCAAATCCTTCCACATTGGCCTGAAGCAGGGCAGAGTGAGCCTGACCGAAGAGCTGGGCGGCCTTATGGGCTGTCAGCTTGTTTCTAAGGTCATACTTATCCTTAAAGTACAGATAAAATGTCCCCTTGGCCAGTCCGGACTCCCGGGCAATATCGGATATGGTGGTCTTGGCAAATCCCTTATTCGTAAACAGCTCAAAGGCTGCCTGGAGAAGGGTGGCCTGTTTTTGTCTTTTGTTCACTTCCACTTTTCCCATAAATAAAAGTCCTCTCTTTTGTTATTGCCCGCTGAATCTATCCGGCAGCTTCACCAGTCTGGATGATTGAATTACATTTTTCCCTATATAATTATCCTGTTTTTGTATACAAAAGTCAATAACTAAAAAATGACCAAAATTCATTTTTTTACAGCCTGAATATTGGTTGTTTTGAATATTGACCATCAGTCATTTTTTGAGTATGATAGGTTATGAATAACTAATCTTTGAAATAATAGTTGGGAGATGATGATTTGATTGCAATTGGCAAATGGATTGCCAAACTTAGATATCTGATCTTGCTGGTGGGGCTTCTGCTCCTGATTCCGGCCACCATCGGCATGATCAGCACCAGGGTCAATTATGACCTATTAAGCTATCTGCCCGAACGGCTTGAGACCGTCAAAGGGCAGAATATCATGGTGGATGAGTTTGGTACAGGCGGTTTTTCCATGGCGATCATGGAGGGAATGGAGCTTAAGGATGTAAAGAAGCTGGAGGATAAGATCAGTCAGGTTCCTCATGTCAAGGATGTTCTCTGGTATGATGATGTGGCTGACCTCTCCATGCCGGTGGAGATGATTCCGGAGCGGATTCGCAAGAGCTTTTTTACGGATGATGCGACTATGATGCTGATTCTTCTCGATGATACCACGTCCTCGGATTCCTCCATGGATGCAATTGTCGAGATCCGTAAGCTGGTAGGCAGGGAGTGCTTCTTAAGCGGTATGACCGGTGTGGTCAATGACATCAAGGATATCGCCCTGAAGGAGCTTCCCGTATATGTGATTATTGCCGGAACGCTCTCCCTTATTATACTGCTGCTGGCCACTGATTCCTTCATAGTACCGATCTTTTTTCTGATATCAATCGGTGTGAGTATCCTCTATAATCTGGGAACTAACTTCTTCCTGGGTCAGATATCCTACATAACCAAGGCTCTGACCGCAGTGCTCCAGCTGGCCGTTACCATAGACTATTCCATTTTCCTGCTGAGCAGCTATGAGGAGAATAAGCAGCTTTACCCGGAGGACAGGAATGAGGCCATGGGTCACGCCATCGCGGCAACCTTCCGGTCCATCGTGGGAAGCTCTGTTACCACAGTGGCAGGCTTTATTGCTTTGTGCTTCATGACATTTACTCTGGGAAGAGACCTGGGTATCGTCATGGCCAAGGGCGTGCTGCTGGGTGTAGTGACCTGCGTCACCTTCCTGCCTTCGATGATTCTTATTTTCGACAAGGCCATTGAGAAGACAAAGCACCGTCCTCTGATCAGGACCATGGAGGGCCCCTCCCGCTTTATCATCAGGCATTATAAGATATGGATCGTGATTTTCCTGCTTCTTCTGGGACCTGCCCTGTACGGAAACAGTCATTATAAGATCTATTATGATATCGCCAGAGGCCTTCCGGATACCATGACATCCAATATTGCCAACGAGAAGCTAAAAAGTACCTTCAACATGTCTACCATGCATGTCATTATGCTGGACCGGAATCTTCCGGCCAAGGATAAGCGGAACATGATGAAGGAGATCGAGAAGGTAGACGGTGTCAAGCATACCATATCCATCGCTTCCATGATGGGTCCGGCAGTTCCGGATTCCATGATTCCGGATAATCTGCAGTCCATGCTGCGCAGCGATAAATATGAGCTGGCCTTTGTGAGCTCAAAGTACAGCAATGCCACCCCCAAGGTCAATGCCCAGCTCAGTCAGATTGATCAGATTGTGAAAAGCTACGATAAGACAGGACTGGTGATTGGAGAAGCACCTTTGATGAAAGACCTGCAGGACGTGACAGACATTGACCTTAAGATGGTGAATATCGTATCCATGGCCGCCATTTTTGTGATCATCATGCTGGTATTTAAGTCCATTTCCCTGCCTGTACTGCTGGTGGCAGTCATCGAGTTTGCCATCGCGGTGAATATGTCCTTTGCCTGTTATAAAGGGACGGAGCTGGCCTTTGTGGCGAGCATCGTAATCGGAACCATACAGCTGGGGGCAACTGTAGACTATGCCATTCTGATGACCAGCCGCTATATAAGGGAAAGACAGGAGGGCAAGGACAAGAAGGAAGCGGTGATGATTGCCCACGAGACCAGTATGTTATCCATCATCACCAGCGGAATCAGCTTCTTTGCCGCAACATTCGGCGTTGCAGCCTATACCAGTGCTGATATGATTGGATCCATATGCACCCTTCTTGCCCGGGGAGCCATGATCAGTATGGTTGTTGTTCTATTTATCCTGCCGGCCTTCTTTATGGTATTTGACCGGGTTATCTGCGCAAGTACCCTGGGGTTCAGGCGAAAGAAGGAAATGTAAAGAAGTTTAGAGTAAAAACAATGATAAATAATATCAACAAGGTTTTAGTTAGTTGAATATAACCGCCAAGAGGTGTATAAATAATAGTTAAGATTAAGTAATTGTGTGATGTTGGAACATTTTCGAGCCTGGACAGAGTGTCACAATTACCTAAGTAGTTAAGAAAACAGAAAGGAGTCTGAACTGTGCGAAGAAGAGTACTTAATAAGTATACGGCAAAGATAATGGCACTTCTCCTAAGCGGCAGCATGGTAATCGGGAATGTTCTGCCTGCAGCTGCCGCCTCAAAGAAGAAGGACGATAAGAATAAAGTGGAAACTGTCTATGTGAATGCCAATGCAGAGGGTGATGCGGATAAGATTACAGTAAGTGAGCAGCTAAAAAGCAGCGAGAGCGGCAGTATAGAGGATTACAGTGAGCTTAAGAATATCAAGAATGTCAAGGGGGATGAGGAATTTACCCAGAATTCGGACGGAAGCTTAACCTGGACCAGTGTGGGAGAGGACATCTACTATCAGGGAGAGTCCGATGCCTCCCTGCCGGTTTCCGTAAAGGTGACCTACTATCTGGATGGCAAGCAGATCTCCCCGGATGATCTGGCCGGAAAGAGCGGAAAGGTAAAGATTCGCTTTGACTATACCAACCATACCTCAGATACCGTGAAGGTAGACAAGAAGAATATTACGGTACAGACCCCCTTCACCGTGGTATCTGCCATGATCCTTCCCGTTGACAACTTCTCAAATATTGAGGTGGAGAACGGCCGGGCAGTTTCTGACGGTGAACGTAATATCATTATCGGTATGGCCATGCCTGGACTCAGGGACAGTCTGAAGCTTAGTGATTATGATAAGCTAAGCGACATTGATATACCGGAGTATGTGGAAGTGACAGCCGATGCCACAGATTTTGAGCTGTCCATGACAGCAACCATGGCCACAACCGGAACAATCGGTGATATCGATCTTGACAGTATTGATGACCTGGACGATCTGAAGGAGGACATGGATGATCTTACCGACGCCTCCTCAAAGCTGGTGGACGGAAGCGGCAAGCTGCTGGACGGCATGAATACATTAAGTACTTCTCTGGGTCAGTACACCAAGGGAGTATCTGCTGTGGATAAGGGAGCCGGACAGCTCAAAGACGGTCTGAGCCAGCTTGCAAATAATAAAGATGCCTTTGAAGATGGAGCCGAAGGCCTCACCAAGGGAATCAGAACCTTAAAGAATGGAACGAAAACACTTAACAAGGGAATCAAGGCTTACACAGATGGAGCAGCCGGCCTGGAGAAGGGTATCCAGTCTGCCTCCTCAGGCTCAGCAGCCTTAAAGACCGGAGCAGCCTCCCTGTCCAAAGGCCTGAAGGAGTATACGGATGGGGCAGACAAGATCCAGAAGGGATTAGCTCAGCTTAACAGTCAGATGTCCAAAGTATCCATGCCCTCGGATGAACAGATGAAGGCGGTATCCGAAGCTGCCGCCAAGCTTAATAAGGACGCCCAGGAGCTTCAGAAACAGACAGAGGCACTTATAAAACTGATGACCAGCCTGTCCAACCTGGATAAGTTGCTTTCAGACTATAAAACTGATGTTGAAAGCTGGGTAGGAACGGCTGCCGGAAAGATTTACGCATCGGCCAATGAGAAGGCCAATGCTCAGATTGGGAAGCAGACAGGTGATGTTGAAGGGAAGGTTAAAGAAAAGATAGAAGGAGCGCAAAGCTCAGCGAATGATAGTATTGGCAAAGCAGTATCTGCCGGTAACAAAGCCTCAGAGGATACCAAGGCCAAGATTAAGGCAGCGGTTAACGCAATGGAACTTGATGAAGAAGCAAAGAAGAAAGTACTTGCTGAGATTGAAGGTGTATCAGCAGAAACCATCAGTGCAGAGAATTACAAGGTTGGACTGGATTCTAAAGTTGATGTGGATATTTCAGTAGAGATTAAGCCGGATGCTGAGTTAGTGGGGGCTTTGGCTAAAGACTTCCCGTCAATGGATATTAAAGCACCTGAAGTCAATGCAGACCAGCTCAAAGGACTACTTGAAGACATGGCCAAACAGGCCAAGGTACTGGAAGGCTTCAGTGCCAATGTAGGCGGACTTGCAGATAAGATTCCAGAGCTTAAGGGGGCAATCGATCAGCTGGATTCCGGCGCTAAAGCCCTGACCAAGAATAACGACGACCTGGTAAAAGGTATGGGAAGCCTGTCAAAGGGTATTGATTCCCTGAACCAGGGCCTGGGTCAGCTTAAGACCGGCGCAGCCAAACTAACAGCTAACAATAAAACCATAACCGGTGGTGCCTCCTCCCTGGATGACGGAGCCGGAAAGCTTTTAACAGGAAGCACGAAGATGGAACGCGCTGTCAAGCAGGTCACAAAGGCAGCCGGACTCCTGGCTACAGGCTCTATCCAGCTTAAGGATGGTACCGGCAAGCTGGCTGGTGCAGGCGGACAGATCAACAGCGGAGTCGGCAAGTTGGTCGGCGGCATGGGAACATTGAATGACGGTTTTGTCAAATTTGATGAAGAAGGTATACAGAAGATCGCTGACCTGGCAGGAGATGACCTCCAGTCAGTCACCACACAGATCAAGGCCGTGAAGAAGGCCGACAATAACTACCAGTCTTATGGCGGAATCCGAAAGGGAGATAAAGGAAGCGTGAAGTTTATCATCGAGACCGCTGCCATTGAGAAGGATGATGAGTAACTATATAAATCAATAACAGACGAAACGAAAAGGGCCATATCGGCCCTTTTCGTTTCGTCTGTTATTCACTTAAATCGTTACTCAATGCCCCATGGCACTGGTCACATTTTCCACCTTTTGGCTGATGCGGAGCAGCTCCTCAGTGGGCTGGTAATCTTCTGTGCCAAAGAGGTACTCATGGGCTTTGATGGTATTGCTTTCTACCGTGGTTGGGAATCCGTAGTAGACTCCGTTATATTTCTCATCGTAGGAATCGAAGGGGTATGCCTGGGAATCAACGATGTCGTAAAATGCCAGCCCCATAGCCATGCGGGTAAACTTACCGGTGGAGAAGCTGGTCTTGCACTGTGGAAGCACCTGATCAATAATCTTATTCAACTTCCAGGGCTGCCTTTTGGCTTTGCTCAGGATTCCTTCTACGACCAGACGCTGGTGACTGGCTCTGGCGTGGTCTCCGCCTTCCATATAGCGAATTCTGGAGTAGGCCACCGCCTGATTGCCATCAAATGTATAGGTGCCCACATCCTTGAATTTCGGGGAATTTCCTCCGTTGATTTTGTTCATGTTGCCGATATAATCATTAAGATTATCCAGCTCTTTTTCTGTAGTAATTGTAAGAGGGATTCCACCCAGGATATCCACCGCATCGGCAAGAGCTTTAAAGTTTACTGTGGCAAAGTCGGTAATGTCCAGGTCAAGATTCCGGTTTATCGTGTTGATGGCCTGCTCAGGGCCTCCATAGGAATAGGCCGCATTTATCTTATCATACTGGCCGTCAATGCTGACGTAGGTGTCTCTGTAGATGGACATCAGCTTAACCTTCCGGGTGGTTTTATGAATGCTGACGACAATGATACTGTCAGACCTGGATCCCCTGTCCCCGATGACATTATCCTGGCTGTCTACCCCGAAGAGGGCGATAGTCTGGTATCTGTTCATCCTCTTATCCTGATGGTTTACCGTGATCACAGAATTATCCAGCTTATGCTTTTCAACCTTGGAAAATGTCATATTCAGCAGGACAAAGGATATAACTACAATGAAAAAGAGAAGCAGAAGCATTGGAACAAGACATCCCATTCTTCTGCCGCTTTTCTTTTTTTTCTTTCTATGGCTGCTTTGATTCCCGGATCTGTATCTGCTGTCATCGTAACAGGCATCTTGTTCAGGTCTATATTTTCGGTCATCGTAATAAGCATCCTGACCGGATATGGTGTCTCTATCTGCAGAAGAAACCCTCTGCTGCCTCCTTAGTGAAGTATCTTTTTTTGACACATTTCTTGAAGAGCGAAAGCTCATTGAGCCTGAGTTCTTTTTCATAATAATCTCCAATCTGTCATATATTAAATGGCACATCAAATGTCAGATGATATGCCAGATATCATACAACATATCAATATTCAACTGATATCTGTCAACTGCCGATTAATAGGCATTCTTATTCACAAATCCCTTAAATACTGTTAAGAACAGTATCCTTATATCAAAACCGATGGTCCAGTTTTCGATGTAAAAGATATCATGCTCGATTCTTCCCGAGATGGAAGTGTCTCCTCTGAAGCCGCATACCTGAGCCCAGCCTGTCATGCCCGGACGAACCTGGTGCTTGATCATGTAGCGGGGGATCTCTTCCTTAAACTTCTCCACAAAGAGGGGGCGTTCCGGTCTGGGTCCGATCAGACTCATATCTCCCTTGATGACATTAAAAAGCTGAGGGAGTTCATCAATGCTGGTTTTGCGGATGACCTTGCCGACCTTTGTCACCCGGGGATCATTCTCCACAGTCCAGGCCTTTGCTTCTTTTGAAGCAGACTGCACTCCCATGGAGCGGAACTTGTACATTTTAAAAGGCTTGTTATGCAGCCCTACACGTTCCTGCTTAAAGATAATGGGGCCTGGAGAGCTGACCTTGACAAGGATAGCCGTCACCAGCATAAGGGGAGAGAAGATGACGATGCATACTAGGGAACCGGCAATATCCATAGTTCTCTTTACGAACTTGTTCAGAGTTGTGGTAAGGGGAACATTACGTATATTGATGACCGGAAGACCGATCAGATCCTCGGTCACCGGGTTGGTCGGGATAAATGTATAGTAGTCCGGAACAAACTTGGTATGGACACCCGATTTTTCACATTTGTTTACGATGGTTCTCAGCTTGTGATATTCATCCAGGCTGAGGGTGATGGCAACCTCATCCATGGAGCTGTGGGCCAGGAACTTTTCCAGGTCCCGCACCTTACCAATACAGGTTATCCCTTTGTAGGAAAAGTCTTCATCAAGATTGTCGTCAAAAATCCCATGGATCATATAACCCCACTGGGGGTTCCCCTTGATCCGATCGATGTAGGCTTCGGCGGCAGCACTGAAGCCGATGATAATGATGTGCTTAAGGTTTAATCCCTTTCTTCTGGCCTGCTCCAGAATCTTTTTGATGGTAAACCGCTCCAGCACAGTAATAAACATACACAGGACATAGAATATGAGCAGTAAACTTCTTGACACATGCTGTACCTTAAATACAACAATGTAAATCATGATAAATATAAAGGCAAAGGTGTTGCCCTTGACCAGGTTCTTGTACTCTTCCAGAGAAGATTGGAAACGCTTGGGTTTATAAAGATTAAACCGTGCATATAATACCAGATACACCGGAATCATGATGAGGAGCATGGGCTGGTACTGGCGGAGCAGCCTGTGATATCCTGCAGAAGAGAAGAAATCTCTGGTAAAAGGAATCACGAACCGGATTGCATAACTTAAACAGAAAGATATATATATCACGACAGCATCCAAAACCACATGGAGGCGGTTCAGGAGCTCCTGATTTTGTTTTATCATAATCGCTACCTGGCCTTTCGACAACTTGTATTGGGATATTTTTCTAATATAATACAATAGAATCCTGAATTATACAATAGTTTTTCTTGTTTTTTGACAAAATACCATGTTTTTTTGCCTGCAAATCCACAAATCCGACATATTAATAACACATTTTTTTCACAGATCACTGCTATTATTAGTGCAGCAAATGAGATATGACAATATCTCTGATTTATCCGTTCTTACGGTTCGGGTAGAATTACAATAGATGATTGCGAAACTCCATTTTCGAGCCCTGACAGAGTTTCGCAATTATCTATAGAATTACAAGGCAGAAAGGAGTTATCCATTATGAGTGATTATGAATACAGACCAGAAGATGATTATGATAACAGTCATAACGAAAACACAGAGGAAGTAGCCGAAAGCGATGTTCAGATCGAACACAGCCCGGTCTATGCCAGCCAGGATCAGCAGGAAAGATACAGATACCAGGATGGATCTTACCGTCAGACAGAGGGACGGGACTATTATCAGGACTCTTCCTATGACAGCGGAAGATATCAACGTTATAATTATATCCCCAATGAGCCGGTTCGAAACAGGAGAAATGAAAAAAAATCTGGAAGCTGGTTTAAGGGAGCCCTTAGGACAGCAGGATTTGCCCTGATTTTCGGAGCTGTAGCCGGAGGTACATTTGCAGGGATCAATATTGCAAGAGAGCATGTTGCTCCTTCGCCGTCTACACGGATAGAGACAACCACCACAGATACTTCCGATCAGGACTCCACAGATGGAGCCGGGAAGACAGATGGTGCCGCCTCCGCCAATGATGCGGCGGTTACTGCCCAGGATGTGTCCGCTGTGGTGGACCAGGTGATGCCGTCAGTTGTATCTATTACAGGAACCTTCCGTACCAGCAATTATTTTGGCTTTGGAACTCAGGAGTCAGAGGGAGCCGGATCCGGTTTTATTATTGCGGAGGATGACAACCGGCTCATGATTGCCACCAACAATCATGTGGTGGCAGATTCCACATCTCTGACAGTAGGCTTCATTGATGAAACTACGGCTGATGCCACCGTTGTGGGCAAGGATTCCAACGCAGATCTGGCAGTGATTTCCGTGAATAAGAACGATATCAAGGCAGATACCTTAAAGAAGATCAAGATTGCCACTCTTGGAAGCTCTGACAGTCTTAAAGTGGGCCAGCCCGTGATTGCCATCGGTAATGCATTAGGTTATGGACAGTCCGTAACTACCGGCGTGTTAAGTGCCAAGGACAGACAGGTTTCCTTTACTGACGGAACCATGACCCTGCTTCAGACAGACGCGGCCATCAATCCCGGCAACAGCGGCGGTGTGCTGATCAATCTAGGGGGCGAGGTGATTGGTATCAACAACGCCAAGCTGGAAGACACCTCAGTGGAAGGAATGGGATATGCCATCCCGATTACTACCGCTAACACCGTATTGAATGACCTCATGAATGCTCAGGATATTGACGAGAAGGATGCCTCCTTCCTTGGCATCATCGGAAAGAATATCGATTCCAGTTATTCTCAGGCACTGGGTATGCCGCAGGGCATCTATGTATCTCAGGTGGTAAACGGTTCACCCGCTGAGGAGGCAGGGATCTCCGCAGGAGATATTATTACCGCATTCGAAGGCAATAATGTTTCAACCATGGAAGGTCTCAAGGAAAAGCTCTCCATCAAGAAGGCCGGCACCAAGGTGAAAATCACTTTACAAAGAGCCAACCAAAATGGTGAATATGAAGAGCAGAATGTAGAAGTTACATTAGGCAAGGCCAGCGACTTTAAAGACGTTACCGAAAACAGCCAGTCCCAGGATGAATCCAATCAGAATGGCCAGGACGGCTGGAACAACGGACACTCCAATGGCGGATATGACAATGGATACAATGACGGATCCGACGAATATGATTACTATAACGGAAATGGGAATATGAATCCCTTCTATTATTTCTTTAACAGATGATGGATATAACTATATAAGTCACTAACAGACGGCCAAAAAAGGACCAAAGGTGTCTTCAGACACACTTTTGGTCCTTTTTTGTTCTGTTTATATATAGTAAGTGATTTATATAGTTAATCAACGTAAAATAATATACACTGTATAAGCGACATAAACTGCCAGGAGTGCCCCTCCTTCAAGTCTTGAGATCTTGTCATCTGTTCTGCAGAATATGTAAATCAGTATATTGACAATGATCAAAAGAATGATGTCTGTAACCAGATGCATATCCACAGTAATCGGAGCCAGGGCTGAAGAGATTCCGATGATAAAAAGGATGTTGAAGATACAGCTTCCTATGGCATTGCCCAGGGCGATGCCCGAATCCCCTTTTCGCGCTGCCATGACGGAGGTTACCAGCTCGGGAAGGGAGGTTCCGATTGCCACGATGGTCAGGGCCACCAGGGTGTCACTCATGCCGAAATGTCTGGCTATGATGGTGGCGTTGTTAACCACAAGCTGACCGCCTAAGATGACGGCTGTAAGTCCTACCGCCACCAATACCAGGCTGATGATAACCGAATAGGTCTTTTCGGAGGATTCCTCAGTGCGGTTTTTCAGTGAGTTCATTACCAGAACCACCATATAGATGATGATTCCTGCGAGAAGGATGATTCCTTCCAATCGGCCGATCTTTCCATCCAGCATCATGGCAAAGAGCAGGAGGGTAGAAAGGACATTGACCGGGAGGTCTCTTTTCTGGATATCTTTCTGGGTGGGGATGGCCTGAAACAGTGCAGCACATCCGATAACCGGCAGAAGATTGAAGATGTTCGACCCGATGACATTACCCAGGGATATATCACTGTTGCCGGCAATTCCGGCGGTGATACTGACCGCCGCTTCCGGGGCACTTGTCCCAAGTGAAACCAATGTCAGGCCAATCACGATGGAAGGAACCTTCAAAGCTCTGGCAATGGAGGAAGCTCCATCCACGAAAAAATCAGCTCCCTTGATGAGCAGGGCAAATCCTGCGATTAATAATAGATACTCCATAGAAACCTCCTGTTCTTTGATAAAAAAAGAGACTTCTACCGTACGAAAATAGTACGATAAAAGTCTCGTTACAAACAACTCATTCAGGTTCCCGTAAGCCGGGCAACCCTCCTTATGAGAAATCCGTATGCTGCCCGGCTTGTGAAAGCGTGATGACGAACAGCATAACACATCTTGATAGGATATGCTAACTACTCCCTGATATCTTAGGTGTTCTTCCCTCTCCCAAAGGAGTGGGATAATCTTTTACCTGAGTATATCTTATAAATGATATGGCAGTCAAGAAGTAATATGTAAAATAATTGTAAAAAACCGAAATAGTTTTTTACATTACAGATCCTCTCCGTTCCCCATGATTACATCTTTGTACCATAAGGCACTGTCCTTGGGTATCCTGCTGCCGTCCCGGTAGTCAAGGTAAATCAGTCCGAACCGGTCATCATAACCGCTGTACCATTCAAAATTATCGGTTAGTGCCCAATGAAAATAAGCTAAGACAGGAATATCATCTTCGCAGGCTTTTTTCAGTTCCCCCAGGTAGCGGGCCAGGAAGTCAATCCTGTCCGGATCGTGAACCTTGCCGTCAAGATAAATCTTATCGTTGCAGCTTTGCCCATTCTCCGTGATGATGACAGGGAGGCCGTAACGTTCATGGATGAGACGGGGACCCCAGTACATCACACCGGGAGTTACCGGCCACTTGAGGGCAGTTCTTGGGTAACCGGGATATTTTGGGGCATAGACATAGCCTGGGCCCTCCTTTTTCGGTATCATCTCTGAACCGTTATAGATATTCAGTCCGATGAAGTCGATGGGCTGGCTGATGATCTTAAGGTCCTCCGGATCAACATCATTTTTGTATGGGGTCCAGACGGATTCAGGATCTTCCGGATAATGGCCGAAGATACAGGGATCCAGGAACCACTGGTGGTTAAAGTACCAGCCAGGGTTCTGGTTTTTAGGCAGGGAGAGGAAGGAGGCTTTAACCAGGTCTTCCGGTGTCTCAATATCCTTTTTGTCCGTGTAGGCCAGGGCACCGGTGGAGGCCAGGCCGATCATGCTGTCCGGTATCATGTCGCGGATGACTTTGACTGCCAGACCGTGAGCCAGAAGGACATGGTGCCAGGAAAGAAACATATCTTCCTCGGAGAGGAGAGTGCCGGGTGCGTGCAGACCTGTGCCGTGCCCCATGCCGATGATGCACTGGGGTTCATTGATGGTCATGTAGCGGGTCACTTTTTCTTTGAAATGTCCGGCAATCAGCCGGGCATATTCTGCAAATGCGTATGCGGTATCCCGGTTCAGCCAGCCTCCCCTGTGGTAGAGGGCCAGGGGCAGATCCCAATGAAAAAGGGTAATCCAGGGCTCAATTCCTCTTTTCAGACAGCCCTCCACCAGCTGATCATAGTAGGCAAGCCCTGCTTCATTTACCTGGCCGGTACCCTCCGGGATAACCCGGGGCCAGCTGATACTGAAACGGTAATGGCGGATACCCATGGACTGCATCAGGTCCAGATCTTCCTCGAACCTGTGGTAGGAGTCGCAGGCAATGTCTCCATTATGCCCTTCATAGGTCTTGCCGGGCTCATGGCTGAATTTATCCCAGATGGAGAGACCCTTGCCATCTTCGTAAGCGCCTCCCTCAATCTGGTAGGAGGCGGAAGCGGCCCCCCACATAAAAACTTTTGGAAAACTCATTATAATTCCCTCTTTCTGATTCCATATGATGATTAATGCTTCAAATAGTATAGGATTGCTCTGTCGTAAGATGACTCCCTCAATCCTCTACCATATGATATCAGGGCCAGAAGATCACTCTTTTGGCCCTGAAGAATATATTATTACCTTATTATCCAAGAGTAACCACAACATCCAGTTCCTTTTTATCTGCCGGAACAGGAATGACATTTCCTTCGACAGGCTGTCCGTCTACGGTAACGGATTTCACGCCTTTCTGTGCCCTGGCAGAGTTATCTACGGTGATATGATACTTAACCCCGCGGAAGGTCCGGTCACAGCTAAAGCCGGTCAGACTGTCCGGAATGCAGGGGTCTACTTTAAGTCCATCAAATGTGGGCTGGATGCCCAGGATATACTGACTCATGCAGGTGAAGGTCCAGGCAGCGGTACCAGTCAGCCAGCTGTTCTTCCCCTCGCCGTGGGTCGGGGCGTCCCTGCCGGCCACCATCTGGCAGTAAGCGTAGGGCTCTGTGCGGTGGATCTCACTGATTTCCTCAAGATAAACCGGACAGGTCTTCTTAAATACACTGAATGCCCGGTTTCCATGTCCAAGCACGGTCTCTGCACAGGCAATCCATGGATTGTTATGGCAGAAGATTCCTGCATTTTCCTTGTATCCCGGCGGGTAGGAGCTGATTTCTCCAAGCTCCACATGATATCTGGTGTAGGCCGGCTGGTTTAACACGATACCAAACTCGGTTTCCAGATGCTTCTCTACGCTTTCAAGGGCCTTGGCGGCCTGGCCGGACTCGGTGCCGATGCCTGCCATAACACACATACCCTGGGGCTCGATGAAGATCTTGCCTTCCTCACATACGTGGCTTCCCACCGGATTGGAAAAGGCGTCGTAGGCCCTTACGAACCATTCTCCATCCCATCCGGCATCAAGAACAGCCTCCTCCATCTTCTTCACTTCTGCATCCACCTGGTCCGCTTCCTCATCTAATCCCTGGTGACGGCAGATCTCGGCATACTCTTTTCCGTATTTGACAAACATGCCGGCAATAAATACACTCTCTGCCACAGGTCCCTCGCTGGGTCCTGTGATCTGGAAGCTTTCCCCCGGGGTTTCGGAGAAGCAGTTTAAGTTCAGGCAGTCATTCCAGTCAGCCCGCCCGATCAGGGGAAGAGCATGAGGCCCCTTATGGGTCACGGTATAATTGAAGCTGCGGCGCAGATGCTCCATCAGGGGAGCAGCTTTGGAATCGTCATTATCAAATGCGCAGGGCTCATCGAGAATGGAGAAGTCCCCGGTCTCTCTGAGATAGGCAGCGGTTCCTGCAATCAGCCAGAGGGGATCGTCGTTAAATCCGCTTCCCACAGCCAGGTTGCCCCTCTTGGTTAAAGGCTGATACTGATGATAGGCACTTCCATCCTCAAACTGGGTATTGGCGATATCGATGATACGTTCTCTGGCCCGCTCCGGAATCAAATGTACAAAGCCCAGCAGGTCCTGGCAGGAATCTCTGAAGCCCATGCCCCTGCCCATGCCGCTTTCATAGTAGCTGGCAGACCGGCTCATGTTGAAGGTGACCATGCACTGGTACTGGTTCCATACATTTACAATACGGTTGAGCTTGTCATCATCGCTGCTGATGGTATAGGTGGAAAGAAGCCTGTCCCAGTATGCCTTAAGCTCTGCTAAAGCCTGGTCAACCTGCCCGCTGGTCTGGTACTTAGCCAGGAGGGCATTGGCCGGGGCCTTGTTGATGATTCCTGGGGCTTCAAACTTTTCTTCCACCGGATTCGCACAGTAGCCTAAAACAAATACATAGGATGCGGAAGCACCCGGAGCCAGGGAAGCTTTCAGATGGTGGCTGCCCACCGGAGCCCATCCGTGGGCCAGGCTGTTATGGCTCCGGCCTTCAGATACTGCCTGGGGGTTGTGGGGACCATTGTAAAGCCCGACAAATTCGTCCCTGCTGGTATCAAAGCCAGCGATGTCACTGTTTACGGAAAAGACTGCATAGTGGTTTCTGCGCTCCCTGTACTCTGTCTTATGGTAGATGGTACTTCCAATCACCTCCACCTCTCCGGTGGAAAAGTTTCGCTGGAAGTTGGTGGAGTCATCCTCCGCATTCCACAGGCAGAACTCCACGTAGCTGAAGAGGTCCACATCCTTTGCCTGGTCAGATTCGTTGGTAAGGGTGATTCTGGTAATCTCGCAGTTATCATTCACCGGAACGAAAACCTCCTGCCTTGCGGCAAGCTGGTTTTTCTTTCCTTCTATTATGGTATAACCAAGTCCGTGACGGCAGCTATACTCGTCCAGTTCAGTCTGCACAGGCTGCCAGCCCGGATTCCACACGGTATCCTGGTCCTTAATGTAGTAATAATGGCCGCCGCAATCCATGGGACTGTTGTTATAACGGTACCTGGTCATACGCAGGAGCTTGGCGTCTTTATAGAAGCAGTAGCCTCCTGCCGTGTTGGAAATCAGACGGAAGAATTCCTGGGATCCCAGATAGTTGATCCAGGGAAGGGGAGTTCTGGGAGTCGTGATTACATATTCTTTGTTCTGGTCATCAAAATGTCCGAATTGCATGGTTTTTCCCTCTTTCTTTTCGTTTTCAGCTCATTGTGAAACTCATTTTCTACTCTAAAATGTTCCGGCGTCACACTGCTGTCTGTACGGAAAACATTTTACGAATGGAGCGATGTTTCGCAATTACCTTAATGAATTTGCAGTATACAAATGAAACTAGACTCATTACGAAAACGGTTTCGTAAGATTTTTTCTATTATAAGGTCGACCTGTATTAAATGTAAACAGTAAATTCGCTTATTTTTTGAAATTTGTGAAAAGTGCATAAGATTTTAACGAAAAAATTGTGAAAAACTAACGTTGACGAATCAGGGTAAAGGATTTAAAATACAGATACGAAAACGTATTCGGAGAGAGGCCAGATAGTCACATTTGCTAAGGGAGGGATTTCACATGGTAACGATCAAGGACATCTCCCGCAGGTGTGGTGTATCACCGGCAACTGTCAGCAAGGCGCTGAATGGCTACGGCGATATCAGTGCCGAGACCATGGAGCTTGTCAGGAGGACGGCCAGGGAGATGCATTATCTTCCCAATGCCGCCGCCAGACAGCTGAAGACTAACAGCTCCCATAATATAGGAGTTGTTTTCGTCGACGAAACCATGAGTGGTCTGACCCACGAGTATTTTTCTACGATCCTTAACAGCGTGAAGGAGGAGGCAGAGGGTAAGGGATATGATATCACCTTCTTAAGCCAGAGTCTTGGGGAGAGAAAGATGTCATTCCTGGAACATTGCCGCTACCGGAAGTGTGACGGAGTCGTGATTGCCAGCGTGAACTTCGAGAGTGATTCTGTTCTTGAACTGATCCGCAGCGAGGTTCCCGTGATCACCATTGATTATTCCTATGATAATACCAGCAGTGTGGTGTCGGATAATGTAGAAGGTGCCTATGGGCTGACTTCCTATCTGATTGAGATGGGTCATCGTAAGATTGCCTTCATTCATGGAGAACCAACTTCCGTGACCCAGAAGAGACTGCAGGGTTTTCATCGGGCTTTGGAGGAGCATGGGATTGATGTGCCTGCTGAGTATGTGAGAGAAGGAAGATATCATGATCCGGAGTCCGGGCGCAGGGATACCGGCGTACTTCTGAATCTTTCAGATCCTCCCACTGCGATTATGTTCCCGGATGATTATACTTATCTGGGGGGGCTCGCAGAGTTTGAGAAGAGGCACCTTTCTGTGCCGGAGGATATCAGCGTTGTGGGTTATGATGGCATTCATCTTTCGCGGGTTTTGCGTCCCCAGCTTACCACCTGGTATCAGGATGCGGAAGCCATCGGCAGGGACTCTGTCTTAAAGCTGATTGAGTGCATCGAGCATAGAAAAACATGCGTGCAGGAGCAGATCAAGGTTGCAGGGCGGCTGATGCCCGGATACAGCGTAAAAAACATACTTTAAAGTTATGAGGAGGTAACTTAGAATGAGAAAAAGTGTAAAGTCTTTACTGGCGCTCGCTTTAGCCGGTACTATGGTATTATCCATGGCAGCCTGCGGTGACAGCGGTGCAGGTGAATCCACAGGTGCAGCAGAAGAGAGCACACAGGCAGCAGCAGAAGGCGGCAAGATCCTGAACATCTGGTGCTGGAATGATGAGTTCCAGAGCCGTTTTAACGACTATTATCCAGGCGTTAAGGAAGTTGCAGAGGATAAGTCCACTACAACACTGGAAGATGGCACTACCGTTAAGTGGACCATCAACCCCAACGAAGGCAACAACTATCAGGATAAGCTGGATGAAGCTCTTTTAAATCAGGAGAACGCAGCTGATAACGACAAGATTGATATCTTCCTGATCGAAGCTGACTATGCATTAAAATATGTAGATTCCGACTATACCATGAATGTAGCTGATCTTGGCCTTACCGAAGCAGACATGGCTGATCAGTATCAGTACACCAAGGACATCGTTACTGATTCCAACGGAGCCATCAAGGGAACAACATGGCAGGCTACACCTGGTCTGTTCGCATATCGTCGTTCCATCGCCAAGGATGTTCTGGGAACAGATGATCCGACAGAGGTTCAGGCAGCTTTAGCTGACTGGGATAAGTTCAACGAAGTAGCTGCACAGGCTGCTGACAAGGGCTACAAGATGCTCTCCGGTTATGATGATTCTTACCGTACATTCTCCAACAATGTATCTGCTCCTTGGGTAGACGGTACAGACGTTGTTGTTGATGCCAACATCATGAAATGGGTTGACCAGACCAAGACCTTTACAGATAACGGATATAACAACAAGACTTCCCTGTGGGATGACGGCTGGGCAGCAGACCAGGGCCCCAAGGGTAATGTATTTGGTTTCTTCTATTCCACATGGGGAATCAACTTCACACTTCTTGGAAACTCTCTTGAGACTCCGGAAGCAGAAGGCGGAAAGCTTGAAGTCGGCAATGGTATCTATGGTGACTACGCAGTTTGCGAAGGACCTCAGCCATATTACTGGGGCGGAACCTGGATCTGCGCTGCAGCAGGAACAGATGACGCTGACCTTGTAAAAGATGTTATGTATCAGCTGACATGCAACGCTGACATTGACAAGCAGATCACTATCGATACACAGGATTACACCAACAACATTCCTGCTATGAAGGAACTGGCAGAGGATCCGGAATTCGGTTCCGACTTCCTTGGCGGACAGAACCACATCGCTCTCTTCGCAGAAGCTGCTGAGAAGATCGATATGAGCAACGCCGGTCCGTATGACCAGGGCTGCAACGAGAAGTTCCAGGCTGCATTCAAGGATTACTTTGATGGCAACGTTGATATTGACACAGCTAAGGCTAACTTCGAAACTGCTATCACAGAGATGTATCCTGAATTAACGGGAGTTACCTGGCCGGAATAATCCGCTCGGATTCATGTTTGATCTTACATATATCATTTAATCAATTCTGATTAGAAGAGAATAAGTCAGACAAACTTATGGAGATGCGGGGTGGGCACTGCCCACCCCTTTTCTATGGCACAGGGAGCTGCTTTTGGCGGCAGTTTCAGACAGGAGACGGTTCTGGTCTTCCAAAGAACAGCACTTGAGAACAGTTCCCTGTGTCATAGAGAATAACCTGCCCCTTAGGGGGAACCGGATTATGTGCTGCTTGTTATGCAGGAGATATATATCCGGGCATGTGTAGCATTAATCGGATAGACATAGGATTTTAGAGGAGGAAAAATACTATGGGAAAGGAAAAGAAGGATAATGTCAGCTATGCAAAGTGGGGCTATATCTTTATTTTCCCCTTCTTTGCAGCTTTCCTGATTTTTCAGTTGATTCCGCTGGGGTCAACAATCTACTACAGTTTTTTTGAGTATTACAGAAGCGGGTTGAAAATCATAGGCCCCAACCCTGTTGGATTAGCCAACTACAAGGCTCTTTTTGAAAGTGATTTCCTGAAATATATGGGGAATACACTGATACTCTGGATCATCGGTTTCCTGCCGCAGATTTTTATATCCCTGGTGCTGGCTGCCTGGTTTACTGACCTGCGCCTGCGCATTCGCGGGAAGCAGTTTTTTAAGGTTGTTATCTACATGCCAAACCTGATCATGGCCTCTGCATTTGCCATGCTCTTCTTTGCACTGTTCTCCGATAACGGTCCGGTGAACTCCTTCCTGATTTCCGCCGGCCTGATCAAAGTACCCTTCCGTTTCCTGTCTACCGTCTGGGGAGCAAGGGGTCTGGTGGGACTGATGAACTTCCTTATGTGGTTTGGTAATACCACCATCCTGCTCATGGCAGCGGTTATGGGCATCAATCCGGCCCTCTTTGAGGCAGCAGAGCTTGACGGGTGCAGTCACCTGCAGATATTCTTTAAGATTACTCTGCCCATGATTCGTCCCATTCTTGTTTACGTACTGATTACATCCATGCTGGGCGGTCTCCAGATGTTCGATGTACCGCAGATTTTAACTAATGGTAAAGGTACTCCCAACCGTATGGTAACCACCATTATCATGTATCTGAACAATCACCTCTATAGTAAGAACTATGGTATGGCCGGTGCGGTTTCAGTTATCCTGTTTATCATCTGTGCTATCCTGTGTATCGGAGTTTACTTCTCCTTAAACGGAGATGACGGCTCCGGAAGGAAAGCCAGAAAGAAGAAAGGAGGAAAATAATAATGAGAGAAGCAAAAGAAAAAAGCAGTGTTCCTTTTACGGTTTTTGCACATATTGTGCTGATTTTTCTGGCATTCCTCTGCCTCTTCTTCTTCTACATCCTGATTATTAACGCCACCCGGAGCCATTCCGCGATTCAAAAAGGATTCTCTTTCATTCCGGGAAAGAGCCTTGTGGTTAACTTTAAGCATGTGCTGGCAGATGCCAATATCCCGGTGTTATCCGGAATCAAGAACAGTCTGATCGTTTCGTCCTGTTCAGCTGCCTTGTCAACCTATTTTTCAGCTATGACAGCTTACGGCCTGTATGCCTATGATTTCAAGCTGAAAAGACCTGCATTCATTTTCATCATGCTTATTCTTTCCATGCCGACCCAGGTATCAGCCCTTGGTTTTGTCCGCCTGGTAACAAAGATGCATATGATCAACACCCTGTGGCCTCTCTTCCTGCCGGCCATTGCTTCCCCGGCTGTATTCTATTTCATGTACAGCTACATTCAGTCCAGTCTTCCGCTGGATCTGGTAGAAGCGGCCAGGATTGACGGCTGCGGAGAGTTCAAGACATTTAACCGTATCGTGCTTCCCATCATGAAGCCGGCCATCGCGGTTCAGGCAATCTTTGCTTTTGTATCCTCCTGGAATAACTACTTTATTCCCGCTTTGGTTATCTCGGATAACAAGAAGAAGACCCTGCCGATCCTGATTGCAGCTCTTCGAAGTGCGGATTTCCTGAAGTTTGATATGGGTAAGGTTTATATGCTGATCACCATCGCTATTGTTCCGATTATTATTGTTTATCTGTTCTTATCCAGATATATTGTTGATGGTGTTACCCTTGGTGGTGTGAAAGAGTAAAAAAGGAGCCGGATTTTGTCTCGATTGCGTAGCAAGAGAGCTACAAAATCGGGCATCCGACAACATTAGTAGAAAAAAGCAGGAGTATATAGAGGAGGTATATCCACATGGCTGGAATTACATTTAAGCATGTTGTTAAGACATATGATAACGGAGTAACCGTTGTTCCGGATCTGAATCTGGAGATTAAAGATAAAGAGTTTGTTGTGCTGGTCGGACCTTCCGGATGCGGAAAGTCCACCACCCTTCGTATGATTGCAGGGCTTGAGTCCATCACAGATGGGGACCTTTTCATCGGTGATAAGAGGGTCAACGATGTGGCTCCCAAGAACCGTGATATCGCCATGGTTTTCCAGAGCTACGCCCTCTATCCTCATATGACAGTCTATAAGAATATGGCATTTGCCCTGGAGCTTCGCAAGACCTCCAAGGAAGAGATCGACAGAAAGGTCAGGGAGGCTGCCAGGATCCTGGAGCTTGAGCAGTACCTGGACCGCAAGCCCAAGGCCCTCTCCGGTGGTCAGCGTCAGCGTGTGGCCTTAGGCCGTGCCATGGTTCGTAATCCTGAGGTATTCCTCCTGGATGAGCCCCTGTCCAACCTGGACGCCAAGCTTCGTACGGAGATGAGAAGTCAGATTTCCTCCCTTCATCAGGAGCTGCAGACCACATTCGTCTATGTAACCCATGACCAGACAGAGGCCATGACCATGGGCGACCGGATCTGCGTCATGAAGGATGGTATCATCCAGCAGTTTGACACACCCCAGGAGCTTTATGATCATCCCTGCAATATGTTCGTGGCAGGATTCATCGGATCACCCCAGATGAACTTCATCGATGGTGTAGTTGAGAAAGATGGGGATTCCTATGTTGTTGCCTTTGACAACACAAAGGTTCCGGTGAATGATGATGCCATCAAGCCTTACCTTGGCAAGGAAGTTGTTCTGGGAGTTCGTCCGGAAGACCTTCATATAGAAAAGGACATTGTTGCAGCAGCCGGCAAGTCCGTGATTGATGCCTATATCACATTGGATGAGATGATGGGATCAGAAGTTTATCTCTACTTCAAGATTAATGAGAAGAAGATGATTTCCAGAGTACCAAGCAAGATTGCTGCCAAGATGGGAGAGACGGTGAAGCTGGCCGTAGATCCTGAGGCGGTTCACATTTTTGACAAGGAGACTGAGCAGGTTATCTGCCAGTAAATATAGTTTTTTACCTTCTCACCCCATGGTGATTTGGGGAGACCTTTATGTGTTCTCGGGTCTCCCCGGCCGCCATGGGGGATTTTTATTTAAATAAAATGCACCCGGCTCTCATCATAGCGATCCTGCTGGGGCTTTACCTGCTGGGGATATCCTATGGGGATCAGGCAGAAGGGGATGAGGGTTTCGGGGATGGAAAGAACCTGGCTGACAGCTTCCATCCTCTCCTCCAGGGGAGCAATACCCAGCCATACGGCACCGAGACCCAAAGCATCAACCTCAAGAAGGATATTCTCTGATGCTGCCGAAAGATCCATGATGACATTCTCCGGGAATCGGGCTTCCTTGCGGCAGCAGGGAACAATGATGACCGGTGCTGCGGCTGCGCAGCCTGCGTAAGGACTGGTCCTGGACAGTTTTTCGATTGTTGCCTTATCTGTCACCACATAGAATTCCCAGGGCTGCTGGTTGCCTGCAGAGGGGGCTGCCATGGCTGCCTTTAGGATTTGTGTGATCTTTTCGGGTTCTACGGCCTGGTCTACATATGTTCTTATGCTGGTTCTGTGGAATATACTGTTCATGATGACCTCCTTGTTATGATTTAATGCATTTGTTCATATTATATTTAGTGTATCTACTCAGAGCCGGATCTGCTTCATACATATTACGCATGGCTCTGTGTAGTTACATTTTATCGAATTATCGTTTTCTTCGCAAGAAGTAAAATAATACAAAATTGTTAGCACTCGGGCTTGACGAGTGCTAATTTTTGTGTTATAACAGAATCATAAAGCTGTTATACTTCGAATATAACACTGCTTTAACATAAATAATGAGATAAAGGAGGTTTCCCTATGAATATTAATAAATTTACACAGAAATCCATAGAAGCCGTCAATAAATGCGAGAAGATGGCATATGAGTATGGAAGCCCTGAGGTGGACCAGGAGCATCTGCTCTACAGTTTGCTGACCATAGAGGACAGCCTGATTCTGAAGCTGGTGGAGAAGATGGAGATTAACAAGGAAGCATTTCTTGCCCAGGCTCAGAAGGCCGTAGAGAAGAAGCCCAAGGTTTCCGGCGGCCAGGTTTATGTCAGCAAGAGCTTAAACCAGGTCCTGGTCAGCGCCGAGGATGAGTCCAAGGCCATGGGAGATGAGTATGTCTCCGTGGAGCACCTCTTCCTGTCCCTGATCAAGCATCCGAACAGTGAGATTAAGAAGCTTTTCCAGGCATATGGCATCAGCAGGGAGCGTTTCCTGCAGGCACTTTCCACTGTCCGGGGCAACCAGAAGGTGGTCAGTGATAATCCGGAGGCAACCTATGAGACTCTGGAGAAGTATGGCTATGACCTGGTGGAGAGGGCCAAGCAGGGTAAGCTTGACCCCGTCATCGGAAGGGATGCCGAGATTCGTAACGTAGTCCGGATTCTTTCCCGGAAGACCAAGAACAATCCGGTTCTGATTGGTGAACCCGGTGTTGGTAAGACCGCAGTGGTAGAGGGCCTTGCCCAGCGGATCGTGAAGGGAGATGTGCCGGAGTCCCTGAAGGATAAGAAGGTATTTGCCCTGGATATGGGGTCTCTGGTGGCCGGTGCCAAGTATCGGGGTGAGTTCGAGGAGCGTCTGAAGGCAGTCCTTGAGGAAATCAAGGCCAG
Organism: Eubacterium sp.; assembly: GCA_017459345.1. Lineage (GTDB taxonomy): Bacteria > Bacillota > Clostridia > Lachnospirales > Lachnospiraceae > Anaerobutyricum. The sequence goes on along the minus strand of JAFUDC010000173.1, from coordinate 29,537 downwards.
CGACGGCCAGATTCTCCTCTTCATCGATGAGCTGCATAATATCGTAGGCGCCGGAAAGGCGGATGGAGCCATGGATGCGGGCAACCTGCTTAAGCCCATGCTGGCCAGGGGTGAGCTCCACTGTATCGGCGCCACAACCCTTAATGAGTACCGTCAGTATATCGAGAAGGATGCGGCCCTGGAACGGCGTTTCCAGCCGGTTATGGTGGATGAACCTACCGTGGAGGATACCATTTCCATCTTAAGAGGCCTGAAAGACCGCTATGAAGTCTTCCACGGGGTGAAGATTGCCGATTCCGCCCTGGTAAGCGCAGCGACTCTTTCCAACCGCTACATCACAGACCGGTTCCTGCCGGATAAGGCCATCGACCTGGTGGATGAGGCCTGCGCCATGATCAAGACGGAGCTGGATTCCCTGCCCACGGAGCTGGATGAGATTCAGAGGAAGATCATGCAGATGGAGATTGAGGAAGCTGCCCTGAAGAAGGAGACAGACCATCTGAGTCAGGAAAGACTGGAGAATCTTCAGAAGGATCTGGCCGAATTGCGGGAGGACTTCCAGACCAGGAAGGCTACCTGGGATGCGGAGAAGTCCGCAGTGGAGCGCGTCTCCAAGCTGAAAGAAGAAATTGAAGCCCTGAATAACGAGATTCAGATTGCCCAGAGAAATTATGACCTCAACAAGGCAGCGGAGCTCCAGTATGGCAGACTTCCTGAACTGACTAAGCAGCTGGCCCAGGAGGAAGAGCTGGCTAAGAAGAAGGAGTCTTCCCTGGTGCATGAGAGTGTTACCGATGAGGAGATTGCCAAGATCATCAGCCGCTGGACCGGCATCCCTGTTGCCAAGCTGACCGAGAGTGAGAGGAATAAGACCCTGCACCTGGATGAAGAGCTTCATAAGCGGGTAGTAGGCCAGGACGAGGGTGTACAGAAGGTTACTGAAGCCATCATCCGGTCCAAAGCCGGAATCAAGGATCCCTCCAAGCCGATCGGTTCCTTCCTTTTCATGGGACCCACCGGTGTGGGCAAGACTGAGCTGGCCAAGTCCCTGGCAGAGAGTCTCTTTGATAATGAACAGAACATGGTCCGGATTGATATGAGTGAGTATATGGAGAAGTTCTCCGTCTCCCGTCTGATCGGAGCACCTCCCGGATATGTTGGATATGAAGAGGGTGGACAGCTGACTGAGGCCGTTCGGAGAAAACCCTACTCCGTTGTCCTTTTCGATGAGATAGAGAAGGCCCACCCGGATGTCTTCAATGTTCTCCTTCAGGTCCTGGATGATGGCCGGATTACCGATTCCCAGGGGAGAACGGTGGACTTTAAGAACACCATTCTGATCATGACCTCCAACATCGGATCCCAGTACCTGCTGGAGGGCATCGATGCCGACGGCAATATCCGTCCCGAGGCAGAGAACATGGTTAACCAGGAGCTAAGAAACCACTTCCGTCCGGAATTCCTCAATCGTCTTGATGAGATCATCATGTTCAAGCCTTTGACCAAGGATAACATCGGCGGCATTATCGACCTGCTGATGGCCGAAGTTAACAAACGGCTCTCTGATAAGGAGATTCAGATTACCCTCACTGATGCGGCTAAGGCCTATGTTATTGATAATGGCTACGATCCGGCCTATGGAGCCCGTCCCTTAAAGCGGTTCCTTACAAAGAACGTGGATACCCTGGCCGCAAGGCTGATTCTGGAGGGCAATGTCTCTCCTGAGGATACCATTGAGATCGGGCTTACTGATGGCAGGCTGACTGCCAGGGTGGCCAGATAAGTAATAGATAAAACTGCCTGGACATAATTGCCCAGGCAGTTATTTATATCATTATGCATTCATATACCGGTTCACAGCCCCGATCAATGCCTTGACGGAGGATACGATGATATCATCATCGATACCAACACCCCAGTACATCTTATCATCCGTTCCCTCGATGGCCACATAGGAGCAGGCCTTTGATGAGGAGCGAACCTCCAGGGCGTGCTCTTCGTAGGTCATGAGAGTGTAATCAATCTTAAAGTAATTCTTGAGGGCGTTGCTTACGGCATCCAGACGTCCGTTTCCTCTGCCTTCGAAGATCTTCATCCGGTCTTTATAGAAGACGGTGAGTTCCGCGAAGATTCCGTTCTCCTGCTTATAGTGAACCTCAGAGAATTTCACCGGTGTGGATATATTCACATAGATATCCTCAAATACCTTGCGGACCTCTTCCGGGGACAGCTCCTTGTGCTCATGGTCGGATACATCCTTTACGGCATAGCCCACTTCCTCCCGCATCTTGACGGGAAGACGGATACCGAAGGCCTGCTCTAAGATAAAGCCGATGCCGCCCTTGCCGGACTGGCTGTTGATACGAATAACATCTGCATCGTACTCCCTGCCCAGGTCCTTGGGATCGATGGGAAGATAGGGAACGGTCCACTTGATATCCTGATGGGTCTCTCTCCAGAGCATACCCTTGGCAATGGCATCCTGGTGGGATCCGGAGAAGGCGGCGAATACCAGCTGGCCTGCATAAGGCTGTCTCTCGTATACATGCATGCGGGTCACCCGCTCATAGACATCGACGATGGATGGCATATCCGTAAAGTCCAGGTTAGGCTCCACGCCATGGGTGTACATGTTCATGGCCAGCGTGATGATGTCCACGTTGCCGGTCCGCTCTCCATTGCCGAAGAGGGTTCCTTCCACGCGGTCAGCGCCGGCTAAGAGGGCAAGCTCTGTATCGGCAACACCCGTTCCGCGGTCATTGTGGGGATGGAGGGAGAGAACCACGCCGTCCCTGTACTTCATATGATCATTCATATACTCAATCTGGCTGGCATAGACATGGGGCATGGAATGCTCCACGGTAACCGGAAGGTTGATGATGGTGGGCCACTCCGGTGTGGGCTGCCATACATCAAGGACTGCGTTGCAGACATCCAGGGCGTACTCAACCTCCGTGCCGGTAAAGCTCTCAGGAGAATACTCAAAGCGATAGTTGCCCCCATCTTCTTCGGTAAGTCTCTTTAAGAGCTCTGCGCCATCCGTTGCGATCTTCTTGATCTCTTCCTTATCCTTCTGGAAAACCTGCTCACGCTGGGCAACAGAGGTGGAATTATAAAGGTGGACGATAGCCTGCTTTGCTCCCCGGATTGCCTCGAATGTCTTCTTGATGATATGCTCTCTTGCCTGGGTCAGAACCTGGATGGTGACATCATCGGGAATCAGATTCTGCTCAATCAGGGTGCGGCAGAATTCGTACTCTGTCTCGGAAGCAGCCGGGAAACCAATCTCAATTTCCTTAAAGCCCACCTTCACCAGCAGCTTGAAGAATTCCAGCTTCTCCTCTAAGTTCATGGGTGTGATCAGTGCCTGGTTGCCGTCACGAAGGTCAACGGAACACCAGATCGGCGGCTTCTCTATATGGTCCTTTAACGCCCACTTTAAAGTAAGTTCAGGGGCTGCGTAATACATCGGTTTATATTTGTCTGCATGTTTCATTTTATATTCCTCCTCTTATAACAAATGTAATATTCTGACTAATGTTGTTGGATGCGTGATTTTGTACCGCTCTGCGGAGCTGCCTCGACAAAATCAGGTTCCTAAAAAAATGATAGCTTTTAGTCTGATTAAATCCTGAACATAACTTTATGGTCTGAAGCCGCTTTCACCACATGAACAAAAAAACTCCGCCTCAGCAAAGAGACGGAGATAACTCACGTGGTACCACTCTTATTCATACAAAGTGTATGCACTCAAACCAGATACGAGCAGATAATATATGACCAAACATATCATCAGATGAAGACAGGCAAATCTGGTATTATAAGGCCCCGGTTCTCTGAATCATAGTCATGCCCTGCTGTATATCCTCCTGCTGTAACGGTCAGGCTCCGTCAATGCCTACTGCAGATCCCTGCCAGTAATAGTATGCTGCCCTGGATAAAAATATACGATAAAATATAAACCTGCCAGGAAACTATATGGCTGCTGTCTGCGGTTCAGCACGCTGCTCAGGGGCGAGTTCACATCATGTCCATAACTGCCTCACACCAGCCGGCAGCTCTCTGTATATCTTCATGATCCTACTATTCCCCGTCAAAGCATTTCCTGAATAATTTAACATGAATTAATTTAGGTGTCAACAAAAATATCACAAAACAAAAAAGACCAGCCATGTTGGGGATTCACCCCCACGCCATGGCCGGTCTGTTGTTCCGTCTGTAATTGATCTATGTAATTATTTGATCGTCTTCATCCAGTTCTTTAAATCATACTCTACTTCCGGGGGAATGTACTCTCCCATGGCAGCCTTTCTGGTCGGACAGAAGTCATGCTTGGGACAGGTGTCACAGCTGGCACCTTCTACTCCGCAAGGAGGAAGAGGCTTCTTGTCAAACATGGCATCTCCGCTCTTGAAGCCAAATGCCGGATGGAAGTCAAACTTGATTGCCCCGACAGCGATATCCGGGCCGACAGCTTCCTGGATCATGGCAATCCCCTTGTTGCCGAAGCCGGCACACAGCTCAAGGGCGGTACATCCCTTGGCAACCAGTTCCTTGGCAACCTCAACGGCCTGAGCATATGTAGAGCATCCCACAACATTCAGATTAATCTCTGAGGAAGGGATTTCAGCTCTCTGCTTTGCCGGATCACATCCCGGAGCTACATAAATAAAAGCACATTCAAACATCTTTCTCACCTCGTTATATCTCAGTTTCTTAAAGTTCAATTAGCTATTTGAGAAGGCCTGACCTTCCATCTATATAATACCTCAAGTTTTCGAAGATGATTTGTATTATATATTATCAATAATGAGAAAATGTAATCATTCAAACATCATGCGCTGCTGCCACGATATTCCCTTAGATGGATTGGGGTCCGGATAGTTTGCATAGGTGGTTTTTGTGTGATAGAATAGTCTGAAGTTTATGCCATTTATCTAGGAGAAAATGAAATGATAGAGAAACTGAAGAAATGGTACATGGAACAGGAGTTCATGACCCGGGATGATATGAAGCTGGTGCTGGCCCATTCCAGAGTGGGGATCCGCTGGATGATTTTATCAGTAATCATCGGACTGGCTGTGGGGGCTTTCAGCAGCCTTTTTGCCTGGTGTCTTGGCATGGTCACGGTAATCAGGGAGGCTCATCCCTGGCTTTTATATCTGCTGCCGGCAGGGGGATTGGTCATCGTTGGATTGTACCGGGCCTGTGGGGCGGTTACGGATAAGGGAACCAATATTCTCCTTCATGCGGTACAGGAGAACTACTGTAATGTGCCGGCCCTGATGGCACCGCTTATCTTTATAGCAACTATTATCACTCATCTTTTCGGCGGCTCTGCAGGCCGTGAGGGGGCGGCCCTGCAGATGGGAGGAAGTCTGGGCAATACCATCGGACGTCTCTTCCGTCAGAAGAAATATAACAGAAAGATACTTGTCATGAGCGGTATGAGCGCAGCCTTTTCCGCCGTGTTCGGGACTCCTCTGGCTGCCGCTGTTTTCCCCATGGAGATGGTCAATGTGGGAATCATGCAGTACTCAGCTCTGGTTCCCTGTGTGTTTGCGGCTATTGTGGCCAATCAGTTCGCAGTTAATATGGGGATCAACCCGGAGGCCTTTGTGGTGATTAATATCCCGCCTGTCTCCCCGGTTCCCCTTCTGAAGATCCTGCTGCTGGGAATCCTGTGTGCCTGGCTAAGCATCCTTTTCTGCCGTTTTTTACGTACTGCCGGGTCCCTGTACGGGCTATGCACAAAGAATCCCTACTTAAAGGTTGTACTGGGCGGAGCCCTGGTTATCCTGCTGACCCTGGCCGTGGGGAATGGCTATTATAACGGAGCGGGTACCGGTCTCATTGCCATGGCCATCGAAGGAGAGGTGCCCACCTTTGCCTTCCTGCTTAAGATGACCTTTACCGCCCTGACCCTGGGAGCAGGCTATAAAGGCGGTGAGATTGTTCCGGCCTTCTGCACCGGGGCAACCTTTGGCTGTGTGTTCGGACACATTATGGGAATCTCCCCCTCCCTTTGTGCGGCAGCGGGCATGATTGCTGTTTTCTGCGGGGTGACCAACTGTCCCATCACCTCCATGCTGATCGGATTTGAGCTCTTTGGTTTTTCGGGAGTAAAGTATCTGCTCCTGGCCATCTCCATCAGCTACCTCTTCTCCGGATATAAGGGGTTATATAAAGATCAGGTGATCATGCAGTCAAAATATCATGTAAAATACATTCATGATCTGGCAGAAAATGTTCAACAATGAGATTTGTCTGCTGCAGAGAATTCAATGTGCAGCCCGTGTGAAGAAGGCAGAGACCAGCTATGTTAAAAAGAAGTCAAAAAGATTTATTTTCTTTCATAATTTAATGGTAATTCGGATTATTTTATGTTATCATAACTCTGTTAACTACATATAGTGTGTCCAATTATATGTACTTACCAATAATACTATAATTGCAGCGGCAGACTGTTGCTGCAATTGATCAGCTTTTAATTTAAAGGAGGAACACCAATGGCTAGAAAATGGGTATACCTTTTTACAGAGGGTAACGCAGACATGAGGAACCTGCTCGGTGGTAAGGGAGCCAACCTTGCCGAGATGACCAACATCGGTCTTCCGGTACCACAGGGTTTTACGATCACAACCGAGGCATGTACTCAGTATTATGAGGATGGCAGGGAGATCAACGAGGAGATCCAGGGCCAGATCAACGAGTACATCGTAAAGATGGAAGAAATCACCGGCAAGAAGTTCGGTGACAAGGAGAATCCTCTTCTGGTTTCCGTTCGTTCCGGTGCCCGCGCATCCATGCCCGGTATGATGGATACCATCTTAAACCTTGGTCTTAATGAAGATGTTGTTAATACAATTGCCAAGCAGTCCGGAAATCCCCGCTGGGCATGGGACTGCTACAGAAGATTTATCCAGATGTATTCCGACGTTGTTATGGAAGTCGGAAAGAAATATTTCGAAGTCCTCATCGACCAGATGAAGGAGAAGAGAGGGGTTCAGCAGGACGTTGAGCTTACCGCTGATGACCTTAAAGAGCTGGCTAACCAGTTCAAGGCCGAGTATAAGGCCAAGATCGGGGAAGACTTCCCGGCAGATCCCAAGGAGCAGCTGATGGGCGCCATCAAGGCTGTGTTCCGTTCCTGGGACAACCCACGTGCCAACGTTTACCGTCGTGACAATGATATCCCTTATTCCTGGGGTACTGCTGTTAACGTTCAGTCCATGGCCTTTGGTAACATGGGTGATGACTGCGGTACAGGCGTTGCATTTACCCGTGATCCGGCTACAGGTGCTACCGGCTTATTCGGTGAGTTCTTAACCAACGCTCAGGGCGAGGATGTAGTTGCCGGTGTTCGTACACCAATGCACATCACAGAGATGGAAGAGAAGTTCCCGGAGGCATTTGCCCAGTTCAAGGAAGTTTGCGCTACTCTGGAGAACCATTACCGCGATATGCAGGATATGGAGTTTACCGTAGAGCATGGTAAGCTGTACATGCTGCAGACCCGTAATGGTAAGAGAACTGCCCAGGCTGCTCTTAAGATCGCCTGCGACCTGGTTGACGAGGGCATGAGAACTCCGGAAGAGGCTGTTGCCATGATCGATCCCCGTAACCTTGACTCCCTCCTCCATCCCACCTTTGATCAGAACGCATTAAAGGCTGCCGAACCGATTGGCAAGGCCCTCGGCGCTGCTCCAGGTGCTGCCTGCGGTAAGATCGTCTTCACTGCTGACGATGCCAAAGAGTGGGCAGAGCGCGGTGAGAAGGTTGTTCTGGTTCGTCTTGAGACATCCCCGGAGGATATCGAGGGTATGAAGGCTTCCCAGGGTATCCTGACTGTCCGCGGCGGTATGACATCCCACGCTGCAGTAGTTGCCCGTGGTATGGGTGCCTGCTGTGTATCCGGATGCGGTGATATCGTGATGGACGAGGCAAACAAGAAGTTTACACTTGGCGGGAAAGAGTATCACGAAGGTGATGTGATTTCCTTCGACGGTTCCACAGGCTGCATCTATGATGGCGCCATCCCGACCGTTGATGCTCAGATCGCCGGTGAATTCGGCCGCATCATGGCTTGGGCCGATGAATACAGAACCATGAAGGTACGCACCAATGCGGATACTCCGGCAGATGCCAAGAAGGCTCGTGAGCTGGGTGCCCAGGGTATCGGTCTTTGCCGTACAGAGCATATGTTCTTCGGCGAGGGACGTATCGATGCCTTCCGTGAGATGATCTGCTCCGAGACTCTGGAAGAGAGAGAAGCTGCCATGGCTAAGATCCTTCCCTATCAGCAGGGTGACTTCGAGCAGCTCTTTGAGGCTATGGAAGGGGATCCCGTAACCATCCGTTTCTTAGATCCGCCTCTGCATGAGTTCGTTCCTCAGGAAGAAGAGGATATCGAAAAGCTGGCTAAGGCACAGGGCAAGTCCGTTGAGACAATCAAGGCCATCATCGAGAGCCTTAAGGAGTTCAACCCCATGATGGGTCATCGTGGATGCCGTCTTGCAGTGACCTATCCTGAGATCGCTGTTATGCAGACCACAGCCATCATCCGCGCAGCCATCAAGGTGCAGAATGCTCATCCGGACTGGAATCTGGTTCCTGAGATCATGATTCCGCTGGTAGGAGACAAGACCGAGCTTAAGTATGTGAAGAAGACCGTTGTTGAGACAGCAGATGCTGAGATCGCAGCAGCAGGCTCCAGCCTCAAGTACGAGGTTGGTACCATGATCGAGATCCCGAGAGCAGCCCTCCTGGCTGACCAGATCGCTGAGGAAGCTGAGTTCTTCTGTTTCGGTACCAATGACTTAACCCAGATGACCTTCGGTTTCTCCCGTGATGATGCCGGCAAGTTCCTGGATGCTTACTATGATGCCAAGATTTTCGAGAATGATCCATTTGCCAAGCTTGACCAGTCTGGTGTAGGTATGCTCATGGAGATGGCAGTGGAGAAGGGCAAGAAGGTTCGTCCTGAGCTTCACTGCGGTATCTGCGGCGAGCACGGCGGAGATCCGTCATCCGTAGAGTTCTGTCATAAGATCGGACTTGACTATGTATCCTGCTCACCATTCCGTGTACCGATTGCACGTCTGGCAGCAGCACAGGCAGCCATCGCAGAAAAGTAGGAGAATCTGAAGAATCAGGCATTGCCTTGAAGCAGAGCTGTATAGGCAGCCATCGCTGAGAAATAATAAGATAGCAGCAGAGATAAACACTCTGTTGCCGGAAGGCCAAGGCCTTCTTGATCAAAATCAGAATAGATATAAAAGGAAGCATTTCATGTGCTTCCTTTTATTCTAATATATGATGATTGCATGATGAATAAGAAGGCAGTCTGCCGTATATTCAATTTGGAGGAAGAATCATGAGAAAATCAATCAATGTTGCAGGGGCACCGGCAGCAGTTGGCCCCTATGTTCACGCAGTCCGGGCAGATAAGATGCTTTTCCTTTCCGGTCAGCTGGGATTGATCCCTGAGACAGGACAGCTTGCAGAAGGAATAGAAGCACAGACTAGACAGAGTCTAGAAAACCTGAAGACGGTTCTTCTCGGAGCGGGTTCCGACCTTGACCATGTGGTTAAGACTGTGATATTCCTTGCGGATATCAATGATTTTGCTGCAGTGAACGAGATTTATGCCCAGTACTTTAACGGGGAACTGCCGGCCAGGTCCTGTGTCCAGGCGGGGGCTTTGCCCAAAGGCGGCCTGGTGGAAATCGAAGTTATCGCTGTGGTTAAAGAATAAATGTGTCATTCAGTTATTATTGTTCCTGAATATATCGGTGCAAAGAGGAAGAAGTCATGAGTATCAAGACAGTAATTAAGGAGATTTCCATAACAGACCATAATCTGAACATCTCTCTGGAGGTGGAGTGTGATCATTACAGAGTCGGACAGAGGGCACCCAGAATTGAAATAGTATTTGATAATGGAGAGGATGACCGTAGAATGAACATCCCTGCAGACTCCTTTGGACCTGGTAAAGAGGAAAAGACCGCCACAGCCTATGCAGCATGCAGCTTCTACATGGAGAACATATTCTGGAACTGTGTCTGGAAGAATTGCAGCTGCCATATTGATATCGAGTATGATGGTGTGACCTATGAAAAGGTTCCTCTTTTTTCCGAGGCATGTGATGCCGGAAGAAAGAATGTCCTTAGCTTCAAGGGGGATCATTACTCTATACATTTTCCCGAAGAAATTGATGCCCGCAGGCAGAAGCCGGTGGGCCTGATCCAGACCATTCTGGCCATCCTGCTCCATGTGGGTACTGCCCTGCTGGGTATCCTGCTCCTCCCCTGGTTCTGTATTGATGTTCTGGGCATGCTTCTTCTCAACACGGAGCGTGTGGAGGGAAATGTACCCGGCAGCTTTCTTAAAAGGTACATATTCTATGTGAGCTGGCGTTATTTCGGGTTTGGCAGGAACAAGGAAGGTGTGGCCGGGATGAAAATCAACTTCCTCATGCTCACTTACCAGCTGGTCAGCGCCCTCCACAGAAAGAAGAGGGGTCTGCTCTTTCTTTCTACCAGGAGAAGAGATCTTACGGGTAATTTTGAATATATCTATGACTATATCAAAAATGATCCGGGCATCAGGACATCCTTCTGGCTGCATCCGGAGGAAATACGCCACGCTTCCATGGGGTCTCTGCTTGATCTGGCGGTAAAGGCAGGCCGGGCAAGGGTGATTCTGGTGGACGATTTTGTTTTCTTCCTGGAATATATGGGAATCTCCCCCGACACGGATGTGATGCAGCTCTGGCATGCCTGCGGGGCATTTAAAACCTTCGGTTTCTCCAGAACCGGCAAGAGGGGAGGCCCCAACCAGCTGACCCTGACCCATCGGGGATATGATTACTGCTTTGTATCTTCCTCATCCATCGCAAAGTACTATGCGGAAGGCTTCGGGCTGGCCGAGAAAAAGGTTCTTCCTTACGGGGTTCCCAGGACGGATATGTTCTTTGATGAAGAAGTTCGAAGACAGAAGAAGGCAGACTTGTATCAGAATTACCCTGAGCTGGAGAATAAGAAGGTGATCCTCTTTGCTCCCACATTCCGGGGGGACGGCAAGCAGTCGGCATATTACGAAGCTAAGAGGTTTGATCCAAACGCTCTTATGGACGGCCTGCCTGAGGATACAGTCCTTATTGTAAAGCACCACCCCTTTGTCAAACTGACTTATAAGATTGCGGACAGGCATAAAAACCGGATATTTAACTTTTCCGGGAAATCAGAGATCAATGACCTGCTTTTTATCACAGACCTGCTGATTACGGATTAGTCCTCTGTCATATACGAGGCATCTCTCCTTGATATCCCCATGCTCTTTTACGCATATGATCTGGAGAATTATATTGCCACCAGAGATTTCTACTCCGGTTATGAGCATTTTGTTCCGGGCCGCATAGTCAGAAGTCAGGAGGAGTTATTGACTGTCATACAAGAAGGGGATTATGACCAGGAGAAGGTGGACCGCTTCTGCAGAGAAAACTTTGATATCAGAGATGGAAAGGCCTCTGAGAGGATTGCCGGATTTATCCGGACAAGACTTGGGGCATAGAACAAAAGAAAACTTCCCATGTGACTGCTGACCGGTAAAGATTTCTTTCCTGCTGATCTTTCGATTCCAGGAGGAGACTGACTTCCGACAGTGGTTAATATGGGAAGTTTTCAGATATTCTCTTAATGAATAGTTTATATATAGAATATGTTCTTTTAATATGTAATCCTGAAGAAAAATCCGATTGGTATTATTGCTACCCGACAAAAATCAGATAAAGCATATACATAAGGTCTTCCTGGGTCACAGGGACCGGTGTGAGGGCAGTCAGCGGATCTTTGCAGATTGTCCGTGCCATGTCCAGGTTAACCCTGGAAAGATCAGGCTTGTAATGAGATATGGGGTTAAGCCTCACGATCTCATCACGAAAACGGATATAGGCTTCGGCTGTTTTAGCTGCAATAGTCTCCGGACTATCATCCTCCCGGAAATCAACGCCCAGCAGCTGACCGGTGTATCGGATCTTCTGAAGTCTGGCTCCGGCGATATGCTTTACCATGGCAGGAAATGCATAGGAGACAGCTGCACCATGGGGGATATGAAAGACAGCCCCGATCTCATGGCCGATGCAGTGACCGATATGGACAACTCCGTCTATCAGCGTCCAGCCGCCGTAGGCAGCCGAAATCTGCATGCGCTCCCTGGCCTCGATATCTGTACCATCTGACACTGCTCTGGGAAGGTACTTAATTACCGTTTCCATCATCTTCTCACAGATTATGTCCGTGACCGGATTGGCCCTGGTGGAGGTATAAGCCTCAAAGGCATGGGAAAAAACATCCAGTCCGGTGGCGGCTGTGATCTGAGCCGGCAGACCGATTGTCAGCTCCGGATCAAGAAGAGCATAGTCACACATGGAATTGATCACATTGATGGGATGCTTCTCCCCCTTATCCAGGTCGGTGATCACGATCCAGTTGGAAATCTCGCTGCCCGTACCAGCAGTGGTCGGAATGCAGATCAATCCCCTGGCAGGCTGCATCCGGTCTTCGTGGCCCACATAGTCAAGAATCTGCCCATCATTGTGGCACATGACATTGATTCCCTTGGATGCATCCAGTGTGCTTCCGCCGCCGATGGCAATGATACAGTCACAGCCACGGGCACGGAAGAGAGCAGCCCCATGGTCTACCAGATCAGAAGTTGGGTCCGGGGTTATCCGGTCATACCAGTAATAGGAGAAGCCGGCATAATCAAGGATCATCTGGATCTTCGGAATGATCGGCGTCTGGGCAATCCCCTGGTCATAAACCAGGAAGGGATTCTTAAAACCTGCGTCATCAAGAAGTGCCGGAAGGTTGCGGATAGACCCCCGGCCTGTATGTACTTTGGTTTTCTGAATGGTGTGATACCGCAGCAAAGCTTTAGTCCTTCTTTCCAAATAGATAATATTATTATACCTCTTAATCACCCCGGAATGCAAGTAAATGTAGAGGAAAATCTCATGAATAGGGATACGATAAAATATATTGCAGTATTCACCATGCTGCTTAATCATATCGGACATATATTTCTGACCCCTCCCTGGTCTGTAATCTTTATTGATATCGGCTATTTTACGGCAATTACCATGTGTTATTTTCTGGTGGAGGGATATCGATATACCCGGTCCCGGAAAAACTATGCCAGGAGGCTGCTGATCGGTGCTCTCCTATCCCAGCTGCCCTTCAGCATGGCTTTTGCGGGGGCCGAGCAGATTATCTCCTTTCAGGGGTTCAATATGATGTTCAACCTTTTGTCCTGCTTTCTGCTGATCTGCGTCTGGGATCAGGTGGAAGATACGGGAAGGAGAAATGTACTCACGGCCGGACTGGCGCTCTTTTCCGCCTTCTGTGACTGGAGCCTGCTGGCTCCTGCCTTTGTCCTGCTCTTTTATACGGCAGGCGATTCCGAAAAAGAGAAGAGGAAAGCCTGGATAAAAGCCATCGCCCTGCACTTTCTCTACTCTGTCCTGGGGCATATAAAACAAAGCTCCATACTGCTTGTTTTGGCAGGGGCTCTTGGAGCAATCTCCGGACAGGTTCTTGCGGCAATCTGCATCCTATATGTCTATAATGGCAGGAGGACAGAGCGTTTTAAGACATTTTCCCAATATTTCTTTTATGCCTTCTATCCCCTCCACCTGCTGGTTCTTGGAGTTCTGCGGGTTATCTTAGAGGGGCATGTGAACTGGTAAGTGAGACGCAGACCAGACCGTTTATTGACAGGGCTGTTCTTCAGATGGTATTATATTTTAATAGATGCCCAATACTTAGACATTAATTCTATTTTCTTATAATATGTTTATCCGGAGTTTGGGGAGATAGAAACCTTGTTTAGATAATAACTTGCGTTATTCGAGGAGAAGAATATGGAATATAAGATTATCAGCGACGGCTGCTGCGACCTTACCGAGGATGTAATTAAGCAATATGATCTGCATATCGTTCCTTTTTATATTTCCTTTGATGAGGAGCATTATGATAAAGAAATCGAGGAGATCGGAATACGGGAAGTCTATCAGAGGATGGTGGTGGACCAGCCCGATGTGTATCCCAAGACATCCCTCCCCTCCCTGCAGGATTATATCAGTGTCTTTACTTCCTATGTGGAGAAGGATATGGGAGTGGTCTGTATCTGTTTTACTCCTTCTCTAAGCGGCTCCTACAATTGTGCCTGCAATGCAAAGGATATCGTCTGTGAGCAGTTTCCGGATGCGCAGATTTCCGTGATCAATTCCGAAGCGGGTACTGTCTCCCAGGCCCTGATGGTGATTGAAGCAGGACGGATGCAGCAGGCAGGAATCGGCTATGAGCAGTGCGTGGATATCTTAGAGAGGATGAAGCTGACCAATCATATATTCTTTACTGTGGGCAACACGGACTACCTGGTTCACGGGGGCCGGATCGGCAAGCTTGCTGCCATTGCCAGCAGTGCCCTGTCCTTAAAGCCCCTGATTACTCTGGAGCGGGGGGTGATTGAAGCTTCGGGAATCGGCAGGAGCCGGAAGAAGACAGTAGCCAAAACCATGGAGCTGGCAGAGAATTATTTTAAGACTACCGGGGAGAATATCGGAGATTATTATTTCGCGGTTGGATTCGGATTTGATGTGGAGGAAGGCCATAAATTCTATGAAGAAGTCTGCAGGAGGTTTGAGGACCGGATCTGCGGGCAGGTGAAGCTGGTCCAGATCGGGGCAACCATAGCCGTTCACACAGGACCCTTTGCCATCGGAATCGGGTGTTTGAAGCGCTATGAATGTTATCTGTAATAGATGTTGTTATTTTTTATCACCATGGGGCAGGATGTTTTTCTTGCCTCATTTTTCATGCTGTGATACTTTTATATAGAAAAAAACGATGCAGACAAGGGAGATAGATTGATTTATGTGGATTGCAGACAGGTGGAAGGATTATGAGGTGCTGGATTCAAGCTGCGGTGAGAAGCTGGAACGCTGGGGCAGGTATATCCTGCTTCGTCCGGATCCTCAGGTGATCTGGGATACACCGAAAAAAGATAAGAGATGGAAGAGGCTGAACGCCCATTATCACAGAAGCAGGAAGGGTGGCGGAGAGTGGGAGTTCTTTGACCTGCCCCGGCAGTGGGAGATTCATTACCGGGATCTGACCTTCCGCCTGAAGCCCTTCAGCTTCAAGCACACCGGCCTTTTCCCGGAGCAGGCGGTTAACTGGGACTGGTTTTCGGCAAAGATCAGGGATGAGATTGCAAAGACCGGCCGGCAGGTAAGAGTCCTCAACCTATTTGCCTACACCGGCGGCGCCACCCTGGCGGCTGCCGCCGCCGGGGCAGCCGTCACCCATGTGGATGCATCAAAGGGGATGGTCACCTGGGCCAGGGAGAATGCCCAGGTCTCCGGTCTTTCCGAAGCCCCAATCCGCTGGCTGGTGGATGATTGCGTCAAGTTCGTGGAAAGGGAAATCCGCAGGGGCAATCACTATGACGGCATCATCATGGACCCGCCCTCTTACGGCCGCGGTCCCAAGGGTGAGATATGGAAGATTGAGGAGAAGATTTATCCCCTGGTCTGTCTATGTGAGAAGCTTCTGTCAGACCATCCCCTCTTTTTCCTGATTAATTCCTACACCACCGGACTGCAGCCGGCTGTTCTTTCCTATATGCTGGGGTCTGCTCTTGTGCCCGGACATAGAGGGAAAGTGGAATCCCAGGAGATCGGTCTCCCCGTTTCGGCCAATGGACTTGTCCTTCCCTGCGGAGCTTCCGGAAGATGGGAGAGATAAGGATTTTGATAAGAAGGATTGATTATGAGTACAAAAAAAACTGCCTTTTATGGAATGTTTCTGGCACTTGCCCTGGTGGCTGGCTACATTGAGAGACTGATTCCCATCAACCTGGGTATTCCCGGCGTCAAGCTGGGTCTGGCCAATGTTGTGACCATGGTACTTTTATATACGGTGGGATTGCTTCCGGCGGCCATGATCTCTGCCGCCAGGATCCTCCTGTCCGGCCTCCTTTTCGGCAGCGGCTTTGCCATGGTTTACAGTGCCGCCGGGGCGGCCCTTAGCATGCTGGCCATGGTTCTCCTTAAGAAGACAGATAAGTTCAGCTCCATCGGAGTCAGCGTGGCTGGGGGAATCTTTCACAATGTGGGGCAGATACTTGTGGCTGTCGCTGTTCTTGAGACCAGGTCACTGGTCTACTATCTGCCTGTACTGATTATTTCCGGACTGGCCGCCGGAATCATCATCGGGATTTTGAGCGGAATCCTCACCACGAGATTGCTCCCCTCCATCCTGCAGGCCCTGGACAATTAAAAAGGACCAGCAAAGTGGTCCTTTTAAGTACATTATCGAACTTTTACTTTCCTCTTCTTTAATGGGGAATAGCCGCCGTATTTTTTGCTGTTATAGGAGCATACAGATACGGCGTATTTTTTCAGCCCCTTTGGAGGCCGCTTAAAATAGTAGTTGGGGTATGGACTGAATACAGTTGTATATTTCAGCTTGTTCCCTTTCAGGAATCTTCCGTTAAGCCATATTCCCTTTGCACCGGGCTTCTTTTTCAGCTGGACAGTGACCCGGAACCGGCAGGTATAAAACTTTTCGGTGTAAAGATAGACACCGGTATATCTGCCGTAATGACGTATCTTGTGGTATTTGACATTTACAGCCTTAACGCTTACCGATTTGATTTTCGGCGCCTTTGCCTTTCCTGTTTTGATCGTCCCGCTGTTTAAGACAGGTCCGCCAAAGAAGTAGGTTTTTCCATCGCCTAATATGTCCTTACTATAAGTGACGTAAGTTCCGTAACGGATCCTGGTTTTGTAGGTCTTATTCGGTTTAAGACCGCTTATCTTGAAGCTCTGCTGGGTATACAGCTTGATGGCATTGGCCGTCATATAGCCGGTGCGCTTCCAGGTCTTGCCCTTGTTGGAGCTGTATTCCATGTAGAGTCTTCCCTGCTGGTTGGCAAGGGCCATATTGTAGGGGTAATAATAAAAATAGGACTTATATACGTCAAATTTTCCCTTATAACCTGGCTTGGCCGTGATGCTGTTATAGGGAATATGTGTCTTGTACAGGAGGTCAACCACCTTGCCGGTTTCCTTATTATATACCTGAAGGAATGCAGTGTGATAGCCGGTCTGGATATTGCTTAAGCTGCTCAGGCTGATGGCCTGCCTGGGGATACTGGTCTTATAGGTAAAGTCTTTCAGCTCCACGCCATCGATAAAAAGCTTTCCGAATATGTAATTGTAAGGGCTTTTCGTGTACTTTGAAGCGATGGATGCACTGATTGTGAGCATATTCCCGGATCCTGTCATGGATACATTGCAGGAATCTGCTGGTGTTGCATTATAATACCCGGACGTCTGGGTCCCCATCGTTGTAAATGATAATGATTCTTTTTCCGGAATATCGACAGATTCCAGGGAGAAAGCATCCTTTACTTCTGTGGGTCCATCTTTCTCAATTTGAGTATCGGCGGCGTAAGTCTGAAGATGCAGAGAAATAAACAGAACTGTTCCAAGGATTATAACGGTTAGAAGTTTACGTGACAGATTCATAATGCAGCTCCTTTCCATAATAAATCGTTGGATTGATTGTTCGGATCCCGGCCAGGGATCTGTATATGGTTTTATTATACCTTGTCCCGTTTATAACCGCAATATTTGATTTGAACAGGGGGAAATAAAAACTTAAAAAACTTCTTGCATTCTCCTGCAAAAGGTGTATAATAGAACTTGTTGTGTGACATGATAGCGATGAAGCGTGAGGTTGCTGCGCGCATGACGCAGGTTTTTCCGTGGAGCGAATGTCAAGTTAAGAAACTGGCGACAAGTCACTGTACAAGTTACAATCTACAGGTATGCGTAGAGACGCAGTGTGGATGTCCGAAGGACACACACGGAGGAGTGTACAGTCACCGCTTGTCGTACTGTTATTAGTGCGAAAAGGAGGCGACTTTTTTTATGGCAAGTCAAATTATGAGAATCACGTTGAAAGCGTATGATCATCAGTTAATCGATGCATCCGCAAAGAGTATCATTGAGACTGTGAAGAAGACAGGATCCAAGGTGAGCGGCCCGGTGCCCATGCCCACAAAGAAGGAGATCGTTACGATCCTTCGTGCTGTTCATAAGTACAAGGATTCCAGAGAGCAGTTCGAGCAGAGAACTCACAAGAGATTAATTGATATCATCACACCTACGCAGAAGACAGTTGATGCTTTATCCAGACTTGAGATGCCAGCAGGTGTTTACATCGATATCAAGATGAAAACAAAGTAAATGTAAAACGTCCTATGGCTATATGAGCATATGTTATGCTCCGCTGTAGACTAGAATGATCCTGTTAAGGATCCGCTGTAGAAATCCAGGAGGTACATTTTATTATGAAAAAGGCTATTTTAGCAACTAAGATCGGCATGACTCAGATCTTCGCAGAAGATGGGGAATTAATTCCGGTTACCGTATTGCAGGCTGGACCATGTGTGGTTACACAGGTTAAGACAGTTGAGAACGATGGTTACAGTGCAGTTCAGGTTGGTTTCCAGGACAAGAGAGAGAAATTAACCACCAAGCCCATGAAGGGACATTTTGACAAGGCAGGCACTGCACCGAAGAGATTCGTAAAAGAGTTAAAATTGGACGATGCTGAGAATTACACAGTAGGCCAGGAGATCAAGGCCGATATGTTCGAAGCAGGCGATAAGATCGACGCTACCGCAATCTCCAAAGGTAAGGGATATCAGGGCGCGATCAAGAGACATGGCCAGCATACAGGTCCTAAGACCCACGGTTCCAAGTATCACCGTCATGCAGGTTCTAACGGTATGGCTTCCGATCCTTCCAAGGTTATGAAGGGTAAGAAGATGCCCGGACATATGGGAAGCGTACAGGTTACCGTACAGAATCTTGAAGTTGTTCGTATAGATGCAGAGAATAATGTTATTTTAGTTAAGGGATCCGTACCGGGACCGAAGAAGGCTTTAGTAACATTAAAGACCACAGTTAAGGCTTAAGGCGCTAGAGGAAGGAGGATCTTAATATGGCATCAGTATCTGTTTATAATATGGAAGGTGCTCAGGTTGATACAATCGAACTTGCCGATTCTATCTTTGCAGTGCCGGTTAATGAACATCTGGTTCACCAGGCTGTAGTTGCACAGCTTGCCAATAAACGTCAGGGTACCCAGAGCGCAAAGACACGCGCAGAAGTAAGGGGCGGCGGAAGAAAGCCATGGAGACAGAAGGGAACAGGTCATGCAAGACAGGGTTCCATCCGTGCACCGCAGTGGACAGGCGGCGGAGTTGTATTTGCTCCGAAGCCAAGAGACTATTCCGTCAAGATGAATAAGAAGGAAAAGAGAGCTGCATTAAAGTCTGTATTATCCGCTAAGGTTGCCGAGAACAAGTTCATCGTTCTTGACCAGCTGACACTCCCGGAGATCAAGACAAAGCAGATGAAGGCAGTTTTAGATAATCTGAAGGTTGCCAAGGCTCTGATCGTGACAAAGGAAAACGACGATGTTGTGATCAAGTCCGCTAACAACTTACCAACAGTGAAGACAGCTGCAGTAGGCATCATCAACGTATACGATATCTTAAAGTATGATACCGTTGTTGTAACGAAGGAAGCAGTTGCTGCGATCGAGGAGGTATACGCATAATGGCAGATTTAAAATATTATGACGTCATCTTAAAACCAGTCGTTACAGAAAAAAGTATGACTGCTATGGCAGAGAAGAAATATACATTCCTTGTTAACCCGGATGCTACCAAGTCTCAGATCAAGGAAGCAGTGGAGAAAATGTTCGAAGGAACAAAGGTTGAGAAGGTTAACACCATGAACTTAGACGGCAAGAAGAAACGCCGGGGCATGGTATACGGAAGAACAGCAAAGCAGAAGAAGGCTATCGTTAAGCTGACAGAGGAAAGCGCTGATATCCAGGTATTTGAAGGACTGTAAGAATCAGCAGAGATTATACGCATAAAAGCGTGAGACTAAATATTCATTCGTAAACGAAAGGAGTGAAAGTAATGGGAATCAAAACCTATAACCCATATACACCTTCCAGAAGACATATGACAGGTTCTGATTTTTCAGAGATCACCAAGAAGACTCCTGAAAAGTCATTAACTTATTCTTTAAAGAAGAACTCAGGCCGCAACAACCAGGGTAAGATCACAGTAAGACACCGGGGCGGCGGAGTAAGAAAGCAGTACAGGATGATCGACTTCAAGAGAAATAAGGACGGCATCCCGGCAAAGGTTGTCGCTATTGAGTACGATCCCAACAGAACAGCTAATATCGCGCTGATCTGCTATGCAGACGGTGTGAAATCCTATATCATTGCACCTTATAAGCTTGAGGTTGGCCAGGTTCTGATGAACGGTCCGGAAGCCGAGATCCATATCGGCAACTGCCTGCCATTAGAGAACATCCCGGTTGGTACCGAGATCCACAATGTAGAGCTTCATGCCGGCAAGGGCGCACAGCTTGTACGTTCTGCAGGAAACTCCGCTCAGCTTATGGCTAAGGAAGGCAAGTATGCCACACTTCGTCTCCCCTCCGGTGAAATGAGAATGGTACCTATTAACTGCCGTGCTACCATCGGACAGGTTGGAAACATTGAGCATGACCTGATCAATATCGGTAAAGCAGGACGTAAGCGTCACATGGGTATCCGTCCCACAGTCCGCGGTTCTGTTATGAACCCCAATGACCATCCGCACGGTGGTGGAGAGGGACGCGCTCCTATCGGACGTCCGGGTCCATCCACTCCATGGGGCAAACCTGCAATGGGCTTAAAGACCAGAAAGAAAAACAAGCAGTCTAATAAGCTGATCGTAAGAAGAAGAGACGGTAGAAGTATCAAATAATAGGAGGTAAGACATGGCTCGTTCACTGAAAAAAGGACCATTTGCTGATAAAAGTTTATTGAAAAAAGTAGATGAGATGAATCAGTCCGGCGACAAGAGTGTGATCAAAACATGGTCCCGCCGTTCTACGATTTTCCCGCAGTTTGTAGGCCATACATTTGCCGTACATGATGGAAGAAGACATGTGCCGGTATATGTAACAGAGGATATGGTTGGACATAAGTTAGGTGAGTTTGTCGCAACCAGAACCTACAGAGGACATGGTAAAGACGAAAAGAAGAGTCGAGTAAGGTAAGGAGGGTTCATCCATGGCTAGAGGACATAGATCCCAGATCAAGAGAGAAAGAAATGCACAAAAAGATAGCAGACCATCCGCAAAGCTTTCTTATGCCAGATGTTCTGTTACAAAAGCATGTTTCGTACTCGATGCCATCAGAGGCAAGGATGTCGAGACTGCTTTGGGAATTTTAGAGTATAACCCAAGATATGCTTCCGAAATCATCGGTAAGTTATTAAAATCCGCAATCGCCAACGCAGAGAATAATAACGGTATGGCAAGAGAGAATCTTTACATTGCAGAGTGCTATGCAAACAAAGGACCTACAATGAAGAGAATCAGACCAAGAGCTCAGGGCAGAGCTTACAGAATTGAGCACAGACAGAGCCATATCACAATCGTTCTGGATGAAAGATAAGGAGGTTTACGATGGGACAGAAAGTTAATCCTCATGGGTTAAGAGTCGGAATCATTAAAGATTGGGATTCAAGATGGTATGCAGAGAAGGATTTTGCAGACAATCTTGTTGAAGATAATAAGATCAGAGAGTATATCAAGAAAAGATTATATACAGCAGGCATCTCCAGAACAGAGATTGAGAGAGCTTCTGACCGCTTAAAGCTCATCATTCATACTGCAAAGCCTGGTATCGTAATCGGCCGCGGCGGTTCCGCAATCGAGGAGCTCAAGAAGGAGCTTACAAAGCTGACCGACAAAAAGCTCATGATCGAAATCAAAGAAGTAAAAAGATATGACGTTGACAAGGACGCACAGCTTGTGGCTGAGAACATCGCTCAGCAGTTAGAGCATCGTATTTCCTTCCGTCGTGCCATGAAGTCCTGCATGCAGAGAACCATGAGAAATGGTGCTCTGGGTATCAAGACTTCCGTATCCGGCCGTCTGGGCGGTGCTGATATGGCACGTACCGAGTTCTACAGCGAAGGCAATATCCCGCTGCAGACATTAAGAGCAAATATTGATTATGGTTTTGCCGAGGCTAACACCACCTATGGTAAGGTTGGCGTTAAGGTTTGGATCAACCATGGTGAAGTACTTCCTACAAAGGGAACGAAGGAAGGGAGCGATAAATAATGTTAATGCCGAAAAGAGTAAAACGCCGTAAACAGTTCCGTGGCTCCATGGCTGGTAAGGCTTCAAGAGGAAATAAAATCACATACGGTGAGTACGGTTTAGTTGCAGTAGATCCTGCATGGATCAAGTCCAATCAGATCGAGGCTGCCCGTGTTGCCATGACTCGTTATATGAAGCGTGGCGGTAAGGTTTGGATCAAGATCTTCCCGGATAAGCCCGTCACAGCAAAGCCTGCTGAGACTCGTATGGGTTCCGGTAAAGGTACGCTTGAGTATTGGGTAGCAGTAGTAAAACCAGGCCGTGTAATGTTTGAAGTTGCCGGAGTACCTGAGGAGACAGCAAGAGAAGCGTTACGTCTTGCCATGCACAAATTACCTGTGAAGTGCAAGATCGTTTCCCGTGCAGATTTAGAAGGCGGTGAAGCAGAATGAAAACAACTAAGTATGTAGAAGATTTAAGAACAAAATCCCTCGCAGAACTTAATGACGAGTTAACAGCTGCTAAGAAGGAATTATTTAATCTGAGATTCCAGAACGCGACCAATCAGTTAGATAACACCAGCAGAATTAAAGAAGTCAGAAGAAACATTGCCAGGATTCAGGGAATCATCGCTGAGAAAACTGCGTAATTAGCGGGAAGGAGGAATTGTTGTGGACAGAAACCTTAGAAAGACTCGTGTAGGTCTCGTAACAAGCGACAAGATGGATAAGACCATCGTTGTAAGCGTTACTGATAATGTAAAGCATCCTTTATACGGCAAGATCGTAAAAAGAACCTATAAATTAAAAGCACATGATGAAGAGAATCAGTGCAGGATCGGTGACAGAGTAAAGGTTATGGAGACAAGACCATTATCCAAGGATAAGAGATGGAGACTTGTCGAGATCGTTGAGAAGGCAAAATAATTGGCACGGAAGGAGAATTAGACATGATCCAACAGGAATCAAGACTTCGAGTTGCAGATAACACCGGAGCAAAAGAACTTCTTTGCATCCGTGTTATGGGAGGCTCAACAAGAAGATATGCGAATATAGGAGATACCATCGTTGCTACTGTTAAAGATGCAACACCAGGCGGCGTTGTTAAAAAAGGTGACGTTGTGAGAGCCGTTGTGGTACGTACTGTCAAGGGTGCTCGTCGTAAAGATGGTTCTTATATCAGATTTGACGAGAATGCGGCTGTAATCATCAAGGAAGACAACACCCCGCGAGGAACCCGTATTTTTGGACCGGTTGCAAGAGAGCTTCGTGAGAAGAAATATATGAAGATCGTTTCTCTGGCACCGGAAGTATTATAAGGAGGTAACTACGGTGGCTCATAAGATTAAAAAAGACGATATGGTAAAGGTTATTGCCGGAAAAGATATCGATAAAGAAGGTAAAGTAATCTCTGTTGACGTGAAGAATCACAGAGTGATCGTTGAAGGCGTCAATATGCTTACAAAACATACAAAACCAAGTATGCAGAACCAGGCTGGCGGAATCGTTCAGCAGGAAGGCCCGATTGATGTTTCTAACGTAATGCTGCTTCACAAGGGACAGCCTACCAGAGTTGGTTTCAAATTTGTTGATGGTAAGAAGGTTCGCTTCGCTAAGAAGACCGGCGAAGTAATTGACTGATAAGGAAGGAGGCTGACCTAAGGTGAGTAGACTTAGAGAACAGTATGACAGCGAGATCAAAGCTGGCATGGTGAAAAAGTTTGGTTATAAGAATGATCTGGAAATCCCGAAGCTCGTAAAGATCGTAGTCAATATGGGTTGTGGTGATGCCAAGGAAAACCATAAATTATTAGAGGCTGCTGTAGGCGATATGGAAAAGATCACAGGTCAGAAGGCAGTGATTACCAAGGCCAAGAAGTCCGTTGCTAACTTCAAGTTAAGAGAAGGCATGTCCATCGGATGTAAGGTTACACTCCGCGGCGAGAAGATGTATGAGTTCGCAGACCGTCTCATCAACCTGGCTCTTCCGCGAGTACGTGACTTCCGTGGCGTTAACCCCAACGCATTTGATGGAAGAGGCAACTATGCACTTGGTATCAAGGAGCAGCTGATCTTCCCTGAGATCGAGTATGATAAGGTAGAGAAGGTAAGAGGTATGGACGTTATCTTCGTTACCACTGCCAAGACAGATGAAGAGGCTCGTGAATTACTGACATTATTCGGTATGCCTTACGCTAAGAATTAATCAGGAGGTTTCTAATGGCTAAGAAAGCAATGAAAATCAAACAGCAGCGCAAGCAGAAATTCTCTACAAGAGAGTATACACGCTGCAGAATCTGTGGTCGTCCACATGCTTACTTAAGAAAATATGGAATTTGCAGAATCTGCTTCCGCGAATTGGCATATAAGGGCCAGATTCCTGGAGTGAGAAAAGCAAGCTGGTAATAGATTGGGAAGGAGGCAACCTAAAAATGACAATGAGCGATCCGATTGCAGATATGCTTACAAGAATCCGTAACGCAAACACTGCAAAACACGATACAGTTGATATCCCTTCATCAAAGATGAAATTAGCAATCGCTGACATCCTTGTAAAAGAAGGTTATATTAAAGGTTACGAAGTGATCGAGGACGGTAACTTCAAGACTATCCGCGTAACATTAAAATATGGTGCAGACAAGAACGAAAAGATTATCTCCGGACTGAAGAGAATCTCCAAGCCCGGCCTTCGTGTATATGCTGACGTAGAGAACCTTCCCAGAGTATTCAACGGTCTCGGCGTAGCAATCATTTCCACCAATAAGGGCGTTGTTACTGATAAAGAGGCACGCGCCATGAACGTTGGCGGCGAAGTACTTGCCTTTGTTTGGTAGGAATTTATATGAATCCGGTATGGTCAGGGCGTAGAGAACGAAGCCAGGTACAGGATTTAATAATATAAAAGTAATAGATAAACAAACTTACTGAAAACAGAAGAAGCACATGGCTTTTTCCGACAATTTAAGGAGGTATAACATGTCACGAATCGGTAGATTACCTATAGACATTCCTGCCGGTGTTGATGTAAACATCGCAGAGGACAACACAGTGACAGTAAAAGGACCCTTGGGAACACTCTCTGAGAAGCTTCCTGAGGAGATGGACATTAAGCTGGAAAATAATCAGGTAACCGTTACCAGACCCAACGATTTAAAGAGAATGAAATCCTTACACGGTCTGACCCGTTCCCTGATTGCAAATATGGTAATTGGTGTTACCAAAGGATATGAAAAGGTTCTGGAGATCAACGGTGTTGGTTACAGAGCTCAGAAGCAGGGCAAAAAGCTCGTTCTTTCTCTTGGTTATTCCCATCCGGTAGAGATGGAAGACCCCGAAGGTATCGAGACAGTTCTTGACGGACAGAACAAGATCACTGTCAAGGGTATCAGCAAGCAGAAGGTTGGCCAGTTCGCAGCAGAGATCAGAGAAAAGAGAAAACCTGAACCTTACAAGGGCAAGGGTATCAAGTATGCGGATGAGACCATCAGACGTAAGGTCGGCAAGACTGGTAAGTAATAATTAGGAGGAAGGTAGAATGATTAATAAAAAATCAAGAAGTGAAGTTCGTGCTAAAAAGCATAGAAGAATTCGTAACCGTTTAAGCGGAACTGCTTCTACTCCCCGTTTAGCCGTTTTCAGAAGCAACAAGCATATGTATGCTCAGATTATTGATGATGACGCTCAGACCACACTGGTTTCCGCAGCTACAACCCAGAAAGAGGTTGCAGCAGAGCTTGAGAAGACCAACGATGTTGCAGCAGCTGCACATCTTGGAACAGTCATCGCCAAGAGAGCACTGGAAAAGGGTATCACAGAAGTTGTCTATGACAGAGGCGGATTCATCTATCAGGGTAAGGTTAAGGCTCTGGCAGATGCAGCTCGTGAAGCCGGTCTGAAATTCTAAACAAGGAGGATATGACATGAAGCGTGAATTAATTGATGCAAGTCAATTAGAATTAGAAGAAACTGTAGTGTCAATCAAACGTGTTACTAAGGTAGTTAAGGGTGGACGTAATATGCGTTTTGCTGCTTTAGTAGTCGTTGGTGATAAGAACGGTCATGTTGGTGCCGGTTTAGGTAAGGCTATCGAGATTCCTGAAGCAATCCGCAAGGGAAAAGAAGACGCCATCAAGAAGCTGGTTAAGGTTCCTGTAAACGATGCAGGTTCCATCCCTCATGATTACATTGGAAAGTTCGGCAGCGCTTCCGTACTGCTGAAGAACTCCCCGGAAGGTACCGGTATCATCGCCGGCGGCCCATCCCGTGCGGTTCTGGAGCTTGCCGGATATAAGAATATCCGTTCCAAGGCTTTAGGTTCCAATAACAAGCAGAACGTGGTTCTGGCAACCATCGAAGGTCTTAAGAAGATTAAGACTCCGGAAGAAGTTGCAAGACTCCGTGGCAAATCAGTTGACGAGCTGTAAGAGGAGGATAATAAAATGGCAGATAAATTAAGAATCACATTAGTTAAGTCTCCTATCGGTGCTGTTCCAAAACACAAAGCAACTGTAGAAGCCTTAGGACTCAGAAAGTTAAACAAGACCGTTGAGATGCCTGACAATGACGCAGTTCGCGGCATGATCTGGCATGTAAGACATTTAGTTAAGGTTGAAGAAATTTAAGTGCAGATAAGGAGGTAACCGTAATGAATTTATCCAATTTACATCCTGCTGCAGGTTCAAAACACAGTGATACTTTCCGTGTAGGCCGTGGACATGGCTCAGGAAACGGAAAGACTGCAGGAAGAGGACAGAAAGGTCAGAAATCCCGCTCCGGCGGTAAGATCCGTGTAGGCTTCGAGGGTGGTCAGATGCCTTTATACAGAAGACTTCCCAAGAAGGGCTTCACATGCAGAAACTCTAAGAAGATCATCGGCATCAACGTATCTCAGTTAGACAGATTCGAAGCTGACAGCGTTGTGACTATCGAGACATTAATGGAAGCCGGTCTGGTTAAGAATTCCTTTGACGGCGTTAAAATCCTTGGAAATGGAGAGTTAAACAAAAAGCTTACAGTCCAGGTGAATGCTTTCTCCAAAGCAGCAGCAGAAAAGATTGAAGCTTGCGGTGGAAAAGCTGAGGTGATTTAATGTTTGAAACTCTCAGAAATGCTCTGAAGGTAAAGGACATCAGAAGCAGACTGCTCTTCACATTGTTCATACTGGTTATTACACGACTGGGTTCCCAGCTGCCGATCCCCGGGATTGACAGCGCCCAGATCAGCCAGTACCTGGACACATTGCTGGGCGATTCCTTTAACCTGCTGAATTCCTTTACCGGCGGTTCTTTTGAGCAGATGTCACTATTTGCATTGAATGTTACCCCATATATCACATCTTCCATCATCATTCAGCTGCTCACCATCGCAATTCCCGCCCTTGAGGAAATGCACAGAGACGGCGAAGATGGAAGAAAGAAGATGAACAACATCACACGATTTGTCACCCTGGCCCTTTCTGTCATGGAAAGTGCCGGCCTTGCCATCGGCTTTGGCCGTCAGGGACTTCTGACCAATTACAATGCGCTGACAATCGTTGAGATGATCGTCTGCCTGACGGCAGGCTCCGTCTTCATCATGTGGCTGGGTGAACAGATCACAGATAAGGGAATCGGTAATGGTATCTCCATCATCCTCCTTATCAACATTGTATCCCGTATGCCAAGTGATCTTTTTGGCCTCTATCAGAAGTTTATCGAGGGAAAACAGATTGGCGGCATCGTGATCGCAGTTGCAGTGATCGTCTTTGTTATTGTGGGTACTATTCTTCTCACTATCTTACTCAATGATGCAGAGAGAAAGATCCCGGTACAGTATTCCAGGAAGCTTCAGGGCAGAATGCAGATTGGCGGACAGGGCTCTGTATTACCGATCAAGGTCAACACAGCTAACGTTATCCCAATCATCTTTGCTTCCTCCCTGCTGCAGTTCCCACTGGTAATCAAGCAGTTAATCGGCAAGGAACCCAAGGGAATCGGCGGAGCAATCTTAAACAGCTTAAACCAGTCCAACTGGTGTGATCCGGAACATCCCAAGCGGACCATCGGATTGCTGATCTACCTGGCTCTTACCGTATTATTTGCCTACTTCTACACCTCCATCACCTTTAATCCGATGGAGATTGCGAATAATATGAAGAAGCAGGGCGGCTTCATCCCCGGCATCCGTCCGGGCAAGCCCACAATTGATTACCTGACCAAGATCCTTAATTACATTGTATTTATCGGTGCAATCGGACTCTGTATCATCGCCGTGATTCCGATCTTCTTCAACGGATATTTCGGCGCCCAGGTTTCCTTCGGAGGAACCTCCATCATCATCGTATCCGGTGTTATTTTAGAGACACTGAAGCAGATTGAATCATCTATGCTGGTAAGGCACTATTCCGGATTTTTGACGGAGTAGAGACTATATGGTATTGTGGACATTCTTTAAGGAAAGCAAAGGCTTGAATATAGGCTTAATACAGGAGGTAATAGAATGAAAAAGAGATTATTATTACTTACATTTACACTTATGCTACTGGTATTAACCGCTTGCGGAAAGAATGCAGCTATTAAAGGTACTTATGTGCACAATGCAGACGACAGCTTTGGTGAGATTATTATCGTCCATGATGGAAGCAAGGTTTCTGTGACAGTGGATGGAACTGAATATCAGGCAAAGATGGCAAATGATAATGAGATTCTGGTAGAGGATAAGTATACTATTCTTGAAACCTACCAGGATGCTGACGGGAATAACGGGATCGATGATGTGCAGAAGGATTCTATCAAGATTCTGAATGCTAAGGACTGGATCGACGGAGAATATGAAGTTGATAATGAAGGTGCAGTAGATCTCATACTTGAAAAGCAGTAATTGATTGTAAAGTTTATTATATTATAACGACCGGAAGTCCGGGCTTCGAAAGAAGCCCGGACTTATTCACGCCATTACCTTTTTCAATGTCTTTTGAAAGCTAAAACCTGAATATTTCACCAGAGTGACAGCCCGTAGGGCTGATGCAAGTTCAATTAAAGAAACTCAAATGGGGAAAATAAGCTAAAGTAGCAGCCGAGGAAGCGTGTGAAGCAGATAGGAAAGGGAATACCAGCAGTTCTATCTGCTTCAATCGTTTCCCGTTAGCTCTTCATGTCAGATAGAATTGAAGGATTCTCATTTTCTATCAGTTTCAATTGCTATCTTCAAGCCTTTTTATAGAGGATAGAACTGAGAGTTTCTTCCTTCTATCAGCTTCAATTGCTATCTTCAAGCCTTTTATAGCGGATAGAACT
>JAFUDC010000172.1 GCA_017459345.1 Eubacterium sp. | reverse complement strand
CGATGGCGATACATTCATCATAAACCTCGCCCTTGTCTAAGAGATCCTGAAGAACAGTTGTGACAAATCCCTAGGTTCCCAGGCTTCCGTCGTCGGTTGCGATATAGACATTGTCACAGAACTCTTTAAACTGGTCAGCCAGGAGCACATACTCTGCGCTCTTGCCGCCGATGATCACGTCAACCCTGGTTCCTTCGGCAGCCAGCTTTCTAAGCTGGGGATACAGGGGCGCTGCGCCCACGCCGCCGGCCACGCCGATCACCTTGTTCTCTCTCTTCTCCAGCTTTGCAGGAACGCCCAGAGGTCCTACGAAGTCCTGCACATACTCACCTTCCTGCTTTTTGCTCAGAAGTTCTGTAGAGTAGCCAACCACCTGATAAATGATGGTTACGGTCTCTTTTTCCCTGTCAAAGTCAGCGATGGTCAAAGGGACTCTCTCGCCATCCTCATCCACGCGGATGATGATGAACTGGCCAGGCTCACACTTGCGGGCTACAAAAGGAGCATGGATCTCCATGAGCTCCACGGCATTATTCAATGTCTGTTTTTTTACAATCTTATACATCTTGCAGCTACACCTCATTCCTGTTTTTGTTGTTTTTGTTTCATGTATTCTAACTGATCCACATTTTGGTTCAGTCTGATGACTATATATTTCCCAGGCCTTATTTCTTAGGCTTGTAGGAACTCTTCAGTGAGACAATCCGGTTGAAAACCAGATGATCTTCACTGCTGTCCTTAGCATCCACACAGAAATATCCCTGTCTCACAAACTGGAAGCTGTCATAAGCCTTGCTGCCTGCAAGTCCTGCCTCCAGCTTACAATGAGGAAGAATAGTCAGGGAATTGGGATTCAGATTGAGGCTGCCGTCTTCATTGTAGACGCCCTTCTCCTCATCCACGATATTCTCATAAAGCCGTACCTCTGCGTCGACGCACTCATCTGCACATACCCAGTGAATGGTTCCCTTCACCTTGCGGCCGGTAAAACCGCTGCCGCTCTTGGTCTCCGGATCATAAGTACAGAAGATTTCCGTCACATTGCCCTCTTCGTCAGTCTTATAATCTGTGCAGGTCACAAAGTAGGCATTCATCAGGCGGACTTCGTTGCCTGGATAGAGACGGAAGTATTTCCTTGGTGGATCAATCATAAAGTCATCACGGTCAATATAGAGATCGCGTCCGAAGGCAACCTTGCGGGAACCCAGCTCTTCATTCTCCTTGTTGTTTTCCACATCAAGATACTCGATCTGACCCTCCGGATAATTGGTGATGGTCACCTTGATCGGGTCAAGAACTGCCATCACTCTGGGCTTCTTCAGCTTCAAGTCATCCCGGATGCAGAACTCCAGCATGGCATAATCCACGGAGCTCTGGGCCTTGGAAACGCCTGCCAGCTCAATAAATGTCTTGATGGACTCCGGGGTAAATCCCCTCCTTCTGAGGGCTGCGATAGAAACCAGACGGGGGTCATCCCAGCCGTCCACTATACCATCCTCCACCAGCTTCTTGATATATCTCTTACCGGTAATGACATTGGTCAGATACATCTTGGCAAACTCAATCTGTCTGGGCGGCTGCGCATATCCCACCTCCTGAACAACCCAGTCATATAAGGGACGATGATCCTCAAACTCCAGGGTACATATGGAGTGTGATATACCCTCAATGGCATCCTCAATGGGATGAGCGAAATCATACATGGGGTAAATGCACCACTGGTCGCCGGTTCTGTGGTGGGTCATATGGGCCACCCGGTACAGAATCGGATCTCTCATATTGATGTTCCCGGAAGCCATATCGATCTTGGCCCTGAGTACCTTCTCCCCATCTGCGTATTCACCGTTCTTCATCTTCTCAAAGAGCTCCAGGTTCTCCTCCACAGACCGGTTCCTGTATGGACTCTCCTTTCCCGGCTCTGTCAATGTGCCTCGGTACTGGCGAATCTCATCAGCCGTAAGATCACATACATAGGCCTTGCCCTTCTTGATCAGAGTCACTGCTGCCTCATACATTTGCTCAAAGTAATCTGAAGCAAAGAATAGCCTGTCCTCATAATCGGCACCCAGCCAGTGAACATCTGCCATGATAGAATCGACAAACTCGCTCTTCTCCTTGGTGGGATTTGTATCATCAAAACGAAGATTAAACTTGCCGCCGTACTCTTCTGCCAGGCCGTAATTCAAGAGAATGGACTTGGCATGTCCGATATGCAGATAACCGTTGGGTTCCGGCGGAAAGCGGGTCATGACATGATCATAGACACCCTCTTCCAGGTCCTTGTCTATGGCTGTTTCTATAAAATTCTTCGATACTTTTTCTTCCATGTAGTCCTCCTCTGTATCGGGATAGCTTTTTTCTGACTATTGTTGTCGGATGCAGCTTCTCACCTTTACGATTTAATTACCCGCATGTTATCATAACATAATTAGTGAATTGAAACAATAACAAACTATGTATTAGATTAAGTACAAATATTGCCATACGCCATCAAATCGGAATCATCATTATGAATGTATATAATAAATAAAAGACGCACTGCCATGGCAAATGCGTCCCTGAACCGTTCATTCCTGGTCCTCATATTGATAAAAATAGGTATTATCCCCAATCTGTCCATAGCTGATATATCCCTGCAGATAATCATAATCCGACGAGCGAAAATAGTATATATAAGATGGAATATTTCTCTTTCCCTTCTCCAAAGCATCATCAACTGCCGCAATACACTCTGAGGAAGGCTCCCTGTCCAGATAGGGATAGGTGTCCGTGTGCCTGTCATAGTAGGCGGTAAACTGGGAATCCTCTCTGATCACATCCATCAGATTGTCAGGATATTTCTCCGAAGCCTGGCGGTTTAACATACAGCTGATGACAGCAAGGGATCCTTCATATCCCGTATCGCACTCCATGGAAACAACCTTATAGAGGGTGTCCATCTCATCATCTGAAAGAGTATTCTCATTCTTACTCAAACCATTTTCCGGGTCAGATGCGGCAAGAGCCAGTGCATTATACATATCTTCAGTATGGATTTGCGGCCATGTATCCGCATAATAAGGAAAATACAGCCTGGCGGCATTCACCGGACAAGATTTCAGGATCCACATTAATATAGCACACAGGATAAATCCACTCCGCACACTACATTTCTTCTGCGCATATTTCATATAATTACATTCCCCTTTCGTTTTTCATCTGTCCTTTTTACGGACAGCTGCTCTCGGTCCTGGCTAAGGCATAAAGTGGTTCTATGTAATTATATGAAGCAAAGTCATATATTATTAATAAATCGGTAACATTTCATGATCAGGTGGAAAAGAAATCTCCCCTATCCTGCGCGATCCGCCCCCTTTACAGTCTCATCGCGCAAAAAAGGACTTCCGGCTGTATGCCGGAAGTCCCCCTAATAACATAATCATAGTATGAACTTAAAAGAAACAATTTATGAGATGATCAGGTGCTCATAGTCAAACCAGGTATAATCTCCCTTGCTGTTGATCTTCAGAGGATCCATTATCCGGAAAGCCGCTTCCCTGGTTGCCTCCTCAAACTCCTCCGGGTCTACGATGATATATCCGCGCTCTCTCATGCGCTCGTTAACCATATCGATGTAATCCCTGAAATTATCAAGAGTAACCTGCTCAATCTCCTCCTCGGAGATGATATCTCTGGTGTAGTAGCGGCGGAAGGCTTCCTTGATGTAGGTCAGGGTTGCCTGGTTAGTGATGAGCTTGTAGTCAAATACCACATCATCAAACCGCTTCTCCTTCATGGACATGTATAGATCCATGAAGAAGGTCTCGTCCAGGTGGAGTCCCTTCAGGATAAATGCAGCCATCTTCTCGTCATTCTCAAAGAGAGATACATAGCCCAGCAGATACATGAGGGACCGAAGGCCGTTGGCATAATCCTGGAGATTGTTGCTCACGATGAAGTCCATGAAGAATATCTGGGCACGATAAATACTCTCCATCAGCAGCTGACGGATGGATATCTCCTTGTACTGACCCGGAATCTGCATCTTATCCACATCCACGGTCTTAAGTCTTACCTGCTCAATACATCTTGCCAGAGTAAGCCTGCAGGCATGGAACTCGGAGTAGGCATTCATCCACATGATCAGCTTCTCCTTCTCCTCCTCGGGGAAAGGATTCGTTATGTAATCATAGAAATGTGTGAATTCATGGAAAAGAATGAACTTGCAGTACTCCTCATTGTAAAGGTGCATGTTGGGATTCAGGTGAAGGATGTAGTCCCCATCCATCATCTCAATCAGGTTAAAGCAGCCCTCCACATACTCACCGGTATCGTAGCGAACCGCAGTGATGCGGGCATCCGAATCCAGCTCGTATGTCTCTTTATACTCTTCCCATAAATTATTAATCTGTGTCAGATTCATATTATTCCACCAATACTTTATGAAAATCTCAGGGTCTCCAAAGCGATACACATAAAAGCCCGGACCCCGACATCCTGATCAAACATTAGAAAGTCTAACTATATTATAGAGGACAATTGTGCAAAAGACAAGCTTTTTGTGCAAGTCATATGAAAAAGAATATCACTGTCCTAAAGGCTGCTTTATCAAATATCCGGGCAGTATGCCTGTTAATACTCAGTCTGCGATAAACTCTGCCTTCTGCTCTACCAGGTCTACCTTGATCTTACCAATCTGACCATCCAGCTCCGCCTTGTTGATAAACTCATATCTGGCCTTCTCCAGAACCTTGCCGGGGTCATTAGCTGCAGCATCGGCGATGGCAATCTGCTCCTGCCCGGAAAGAATCATCTTTCTGATGTTCTTAACCATGAGGCGGTCATAGCGCTCACATGCCTTCTCTGCCTTCTTCTGATTCTCCGGAAGGGCGAAATACTCTGCTGTCCAGTTTTCCATATTCTCAATCTTTATCATATCTTAAAAACCTCTTTTTCTATGAGGGAAATCCCTCTTATTGTATCCGGCAAAAGCCAGCACATACTTTAATCACATTATAGTATAATACAGGTCGGATCATTTGTAAAATCATTTATCCGCACTGGTAAAATGATAAGACACAATAAAGCTTGCATGTAATCATGGTTTATGATATATACAATATCAGGCTTTTTAATAAGAACACATAAGCCGGATTTAGATTATCGAAGAAGAAAGGAACCGGATTTTTATGAATCGCAGAATCGAAAAGGACATCGGTCTTTATAAAAGAGCTCTCCTGCTGGCTGTCCCCATGATGATCCAGAGCGGAATCAGCAGTGCCGTGGTTCTGGTGGATAATCTTATGGTGGGCAGTCTTGGAACCGAGAGCATCTCAGGCGTATCCATTGCCGGCCAGCTTCTTTTTGTCTTTAATCTATCCATCTTCGGCGGTTTGTCAGGTCCCGGGATTTATGGAACACAATACTATGGAAATGGTGACAAAGAAGGCTTCCGCCAGGTATTCCGCCTGAAGCTTTGGATAGCCATGCTTTGCACATTATTGGGATTTATTATCTTTATATTCGGAGGAGAGTTCCTGATCCGGCTTTATCTTACCGGCAGCGGAGGAGCCTTTGATCCGGACCTGACCTTAAAGCAGGGGTTGGACTATCTTCACATTATGATGGCCGGGTTTATCCCATTTGCCCTGGCCCAGGTTTATGCAGGAAGCTTCAGGGAAATCAATGAAAGCGTCTTACCCATGGCTGCAGGTCTTCTTTCAGTAGCCGTGGATATTCTTTTCAATTATCTGCTGATCTACGGAAAGTTCGGCTTCCCCAGACTGGAGGTAAAGGGAGCTGCCCTGGCAACAGTCCTGGCCAGAGTCGTGGAATTCCTAGTTATCGCGGGAGCAAGAAGGCTGAAAATCCGGCAATACCCCTTCCTTGAAGGTGTCTATGCAACCATCCTGATTCCCATCAGAAACAGTAAGATGAGAGAAATCATACGAAAGGGAATCCCCATCTTTATTAATGAATTCCTCTGGGCAGGGGGAATGGCAGCTCTGACCCAATGCTATTCGGTAAAGGGACTTGCCGTGGTAGCCGCCTTTAACATAGCAAATGTAATCTGCAACCTTTTAAATGTCATCTATGTCAATCTGGGAGTTGCCATAGGAATCATAGAAGGCCAGTATCTTGGGGCCTCCCAGTTTGAAGAAGCCCAGGACAGCGCCCAGAAGCTGACCTGGTTTACCGGAGCCTTCTGCCTGATCCTGACCCTGGCCCTGATCCTGATATCCGGCATCTTCCCCAGAGCCTACAACACCACAGCTGATGTGCGCAATCTGGCCATGAAGTTTATCATCATCACTGCCGCATTCATGCCGGTGCAGGGATTGCTCAACTCCCTCTACTTCATTGTGAGATCAGGAGGAAAAACTCTGATTACCTTCCTCTTTGACAGTGTCTTTACCTGGCTTGTCCAGATCCCACTGGCCTTTGTCCTCTGCAATTACAGCGGGCTTAGTATTCTGACGGCTCTTATCATCGTCCAGGCAGCAG
Source organism: Eubacterium sp. (assembly GCA_017459345.1). Classification (GTDB taxonomy): domain Bacteria; phylum Bacillota; class Clostridia; order Lachnospirales; family Lachnospiraceae; genus Anaerobutyricum. The sequence continues at coordinate 1,356 of JAFUDC010000172.1, read as the reverse complement.
ATATCCTTAAGGTGGCCATCGGCTACGTACTTGTGAAGCGGGGCGTGTGGATCACGAATCTGGTGGAGTAAATACAGACCATATACAGGCAAGGCCCGGGATACCTGACGGTATCCCGGGCCGGTGTGTTAACAGGCTAATAAAGAGTATTCATTTGTTGTATAAGTCCGACCTACGCGCCTGACTGCGCCGATTGCGCAACTGCGCCAGCAGTTAATTTCCTCTGCGCAATCGTGTGCATGCGCCGCAGGCACAATAAACCTTTATATGCATTGTGGCGCAGGAAGTTTGCATGAGGGTTTATTGTACACTTCCGGTAAGCCCACTGTCGTCATCAGCATATTATGCAAAAGAAGCCTTCCAGTCTATAAGTTCTTTTACTTTGCCTTCTAAAAATGTAAGCCTCACACCCTGGTTTTCTTTGTCCGTTATAATCTGAGTTATGTTATCAAGCTTGTGATCTAAATTCTGATGGGCCTCCAATACAATATTAATGCTTCTTTTAATATCATTCTCGATTGACAGCTTTATTGATGTATTGCTTCTCTTTAATTCTTCAACATCTGATTTGACAGTTGTCATATCTGATTTCAGAATTGCAGCATCTGACTTCAGATCAGCTACATCTGCTTTAACATCTTTCATCTCATTTTTAAGATCTGCAATATCTGACTTCGCAACAATCATGTCTATTTTCAATTCAGATACATCTGTTTTTAAATCAGCTATTTCTGACTTCACCTCAACCATGTCTGTTTTCAATTCAGATACATCTTGTTTTAACTCAGCTATATCTGACTTCACCTCAACCATGTCTGTTTTCAATTCAGATACATCTGTTTTTAACTCAGCTATATCTGACTTCACCTCAACCATGTCTGTTTTCAACCCAGTTATATCTGACTTCACCTCAACCATGTCTGTTTTTAATCCAGAGAGTTCTGTCTTAACTTCTGTCATGTCAGTATGCAAAATCTGCATATTTTGATATATCGTTGTCAGTAATTCCTTTTCTGTCATTTTCTTTCACCTCCTCGTTCTAAGTGTCAACGTTCCGACGCTGCCGAATCCATCTACTTACTGGCCTCGATTTATCATGTGGTATTTTTTATATTTTATCTGGAGTAAATCATTTAATGCCTGTTCCCCATAGGATATCACAGTCATGTCCGTTTGTAAATATATGGTTATAGAATGTTATAGAATGATAAAAAAATAGTAATTGACAAATATCCATATTCATGGTATCATCTCATTCGTTGAGATGAAATCATCTTAATGCTGCTGTAGCTCAGTCGGTAGAGCGTCGCCTTGGTAAGGCGGAGGTCTCGAGTTCAAGTCTCGTCAGCAGCTTTT
>JAFUDC010000025.1 GCA_017459345.1 Eubacterium sp. | reverse complement strand
TGCTAAACAGCAGTTCATAAATCTCATTGGCTTTCATGTTGACTGAAATGGTTAAATTATTATATTATATTTGTGGTTTATTAATTGATAGTAGAGGAGTCATATAGAATGATGAAAAAACACAATCACAGACTTCTGGCCCTCCTGCTGGGGGCTTTTCTCCTGGCCTGCCTGACGGGCTGCGGTTCAGCTTCCAAAAAGAAGGCCTGGGTCATCGCCACCGCAAGCCCCGAGGACAGCGTGGCACAGATTTACGCAGAGAAATTTGCCGAGGAGCTGGAGAGTTTAAGCGGTGGAAGTATGCAGATTGAAATCCATCCCAACTCTGAGCTTGGGAGTAATAAGGAGCTGCTTGCTTCCTGCGGAAAGGGTGACATTCAGTTTCTGGTCCAGAGCACCGATGTCCAGCTTGGCACCATGCCTAACCTGGCAGTCTTTGACCTGCCCTGCGTATTTGACAATCTGGATGATCTGCGAAAGAAGCTGGATGATCAGACATTCTCTGAGATGATTGAGGAGGTGTACGCCAAGGAGGGATACCACTACCTTGGGATGGCGGACCAGGGCTTCTGCCTGCTGACCTCCAATAAAGAGATTAAAAAAGTGAAGAGTTTCAAAGATCTTAAGCTTAGGTCCATGGATAACAGCTGCCACAAGGCCTTCTGGACCGCCCTGGGATCTGTCCCCACGAAAGCCAAGCTGTCCCAGACCTACGATGCCCTGAAAGAGGGGGGCCTCGACGCCCAGGAGAGCTCCTATGAGACGATTGCAGCCAGAAAATTCTACGAGCAGCAGACTTACCTTGTCGAGACCAACCATATCCCGGATCTGATTTCCCTGTTTTGCAACGAAAACTTCTACAACAACCTGTCTGAGGGGGAGAAGTTCATCATGAAGGAGGCCTCCAACACAGCCACGGAGTACGCCCGCAGCATGGCTGACCAGAGAATCGCCGGCCAGAAGAAAGCGATTGAGGAGGCCGGTTGTCAGATTATCACTCCCGATGATAAGCTCAGAGAGGAGATCCGGTCCTCCACCTCCGGAGTTTACAGCAGCATACGGTCCTCCATCTCCGCCAGAATATGCGACGCATATGGGGATCGATACTAAGTTTCCAATCTTGCTAATGCATATAGGAATCGATTCTTGATCTTGTAACTAACCGATACATATGCAACCATTTTTATTCTTCTGATTTATCTGTAAAAATGAAACAAAAAATAAGCCGTCTTACCACTATAGCAGATCATACGCTTTACGCACTATAGCCGGTAAGACGGCTTAATTTATTATCATCGAACTGAATCCGATTGATTTTAATTATTATCGTCAAAAGGAATCCGTTAGAAATTTATTTCACCCGGCCGAAGCTGGACAGGGGCCACACCCTGAAAAGCACATGGCCTACCATATCCTCCTCAGCGACACAGCCAACTGATTTATTCCTGGAATCCGAGGTAGACTCCCGGTTATCCCCCAGGACAAACACCTTATTCTCCGGAACAGTGTAGGGGAAATCCACACTGATCTCGCCCTGCATCTTCTCCACAACATAGGGCTCACTTAAAGAATTACCGTTGACGGTTACATTTCCTGATTTATCAATGTCAATGGTATCTCCCTGCTCCCCGATTACCCTCTTGATCAGGATCTTATTGCTGCAGTAGAAGGCGATTACATTGCCCTTCTTCATACCGCCCCTGGTGCAGAGCACGATCTCACCGGCATGGAGTGCCGGGGTCATGGAAGTGCCGTAAACCTGAAGAACCGGCAGCCAGAGGGTTGCGATCAGGACCGCGATTCCCGCCACCGTGATGATTGTAAAGATGGTGGAACGCAGGGCATCGGCAAACCTCCTCCTGTAGGTCTCCCGCTGCAGCTCGGATTCCAGATTATCCAGGCCGAAGTCTCTGACGGTCAGCTTCTTCTCCCCTTCAGAATCGATATTCAGATTGATATTGACGTTATTATCCTCATTTGCCATGTTATTATTCCTCTATACATTTCTGTAAACTGATATGTAGAAGGTGATTCGAAGATGCCTGTTCAAAAAATACTATTCTTCCTCTGATTAAACCAGTTCATCCTGATCCGGCTCATTATCCGGCTCTGGCTGCTGAATCTCAGCCTGAATCTGTTCAGACTCCGGCTCTTCGTAATCCGGCTGAGCCTGGGAGAATTCTGCCCCCTCATACTCCGGCTGAGCCTGCGGGGAATCTATCTCTGCTTCCTCGTATTCCGGCTGAGCCTGGAGTGCCTCTTCCTCTAACTCCTCATACTCCGGCTGGGCCTGTTTATATTCCGGTTCCGGCTCAGGAGCTCCGATGGATGCCAGCTCCTCAATCTCCTCCTCGGTAAATCCCACATGCATAGCTGCAATCCGCTCAATCCGCTCCAGCCGCTGCATGATAATCTGAAGAGATGCAGACCTCTCCAGGTTGGCCTTGGCCTCTTCAAGCTCCTTAGCCAGTCTCCTGTTTCTCACACGAAGCCGGTCCGCCAGACGGGTCTGGTCGATCAGCATCTCCAGAAGCTCTGCCCTCGACAGCTTCTTAATATCATTATCCGGCGAATTCTTCTTACCAAAACCAAGTGCCATATTCTACTCTCCTCCGAAAAAGCATGTTTTTCTGCTTATGTTGTCGGATGCCAGATCTTGTTGCTCTCCCACTTCGCTGTCGAGAAAAGATCCGGCTCCTTGTTGTAAATAAATCTCTTATCGTATATATCAATGAACTTTAGATATCTTATTCAGCGGCCATATCCTCAGGGCGGGATGACCTACAATCTGCTCATCCGGCACAAAGCCGATAGAAGTATTCCGGGAATCGATGGAAACACTCCTGTGGTCTCCCAGAACAAATACTCTGTTATCCGGTACCTGACAGGGGAGCTCGATATTACACTCACCCAGAGCCTTCTGGTCAACATAAGGCTCATCTAAAAGCTCACCGTTCACATAAACATTCCCCTCATCATCGATATCCACCCAGTCACCGGGAACACCGATCAGCCTCTTTACCAGTACCGTATTATTATAATAAAATGCGATAACATCTCCGCGTTTCATATTGGAAGACTTCAGAGTAATCACGACATTTCCTTCATAAAGAGTTGGAGTCATGGAAGAACCGAAGATTCTCAGTACAGGTATCCACAGGGTTGTGATGAGAACCGCAATCGCAGCCACCGTCGCCATGGTAAAGCCGATGTTCTTGATCAAAGTGAGGGCTCTGCGCTTACGAACCTCCAGATCCAGCTCATCCTCAAGCTCTTCAATGTCAGGCACAGGAATGTGCTTGGGCTCCGCAGACCCGGCAGTCCGGGCAGCTCCTTTATCAACTTGTTGTCTGTTTTCCTGTTCTCTAGCCAATGTATGATATCTCCTTATTGAATATCTCTCTGGGAAGACCTGTCAATTTCAATTGCAAACTTAATTATACTCACCTCTTCGGTCTTTGTCAATGTGACAGATTTTTAAGTGCTTGACAAAAATCATGAACAATATTAGAATAATGAAGATGTCTCTGTAGCTCAGTAGGATAGAGCGACCGCCTCCTAAG
>JAFUDC010000171.1 GCA_017459345.1 Eubacterium sp. | reverse complement strand
TCAGGAAAAGAAAGAGGTTAAAGACGGCTCCTCTGAAGATAAAAACAGCACCAGCGACCCATTTACCAGCATTGGCAATGCAGAAGTCAGGGATGATATCACTGACGGGTCTACAAAAGAGTTCCTTACCATCGTGACCAAGAACAACCAGACCTTCTATATCGTGATCGACCGCAGCAGTACTACAGATAACGTATACATGCTCTCGAACATCGATGAGAATGACCTTGCAGAGTTTTTAAGCGAGACTTCAACAGAGGAAGCTTCAACAGAGACACCAGCAATCGTTCTTCCTGAGCTTACCAGGGAAGAAGAAGAGACCACAGCTGCAGAAGGGACAGAGCAAAAAGAAGAGGAGAAGTCAGGCTTTGTTTCCGGAATGTCCTGGATGGGCATTATCCTGCTTGCAGCTGCAGTTGCCTTTGCAGCAGCCCTTTACCTTAAAGTGATCAGGCCGCGGAATGAGGCAGAGGAAGACCCTGGAGATGAGGGCCTTGAAGCAGCAAGCTACGAGGAAGTCGACGAAGATGCACGCTGAGGAAGCTGCTATTAGTGCTTCAATATAATAAAGGAGACCAGGGAGGAGCCATAAGCTCCGGCTCCTCCCATCAGAACATAGGAGGGAAATTATGTATTTAGTGATCGCAGAAAAGCCCAGTGTTGCGAACAGTATAGCAAAAGTGATCGGGGCCTATAAAAAGGAACAGGGATATCTTGAAGGCAGGGACTGTATCGTCAGCTGGTGCCTGGGGCATCTGGCCCAGTATGCTTCCCCGGAAGCTTATGATGAAAAATATAAGAACTGGGATTATGGTGATCTGCCTATCATACCTGACCGGTGGAAGCTGGTCGTTGCCCAGGATAAGAAGAAACAGTTTGAGACTCTGAAGGACCTGCTGAACAAGCAGGAGATCGATTATGTGGTAAATGCCTGTGATGCAGGAAGGGAAGGGGAACTGATCTTCTGGTGGGTCTACTGCCTGTCCGCAAGCCATATCCCAGTTAAGCGTCTCTGGATCAGTTCCATGGAAGATAGTGCCATCCGGAAGGGATTTGATGATCTGAAACCTGATTCCGAGTATAAGAACTTAAGGCTGGCTGCTGTCTGCCGGGCCCAGGCAGACTGGCTCATCGGAATGAATGCTACCAGGGCCTATACTACTAAGTATGCAAAAAGGCTGGTGATCGGCAGGGTACAGACACCGACCTTAAATATGCTCGCACAGCGGGAGGAGGAGATCAGCGGTTTTAAGAAAGAGAGGTATTTTAATATCTCCCTTGACTGTGGCAGCCTCATCGCTGAGAAACAGAAGATCTTTGATGAAGGGGAAGCAGACAGGCTCTATAAACGGTGTGACGGTGCTGAAGCCCTGGTCATGGACATCAGCAGCACGGATAAAAAAGAAAGGCCGCCCAAGCTGTATGACCTGACCACCCTTCAGAGGGAGGCCAACCGTTATCACGGCCTGACAGCACTTGAGACCCTGGAAGCCGCCCAGAACCTGTATGAAAAGAAACTGATCACCTATCCAAGGACCGACAGCCGTTATCTCACAAAGGATATGGGAGACACAGTAAAAGATATCATCCCTCTGGCACGCAATCTGTTCGGGCTCTCTCTCCCTGACCGCGTGGCACCGGATGTGGACAGGCTGATGGATGATGATAAGGTATCCGACCATCACGCTATCATCCCCACGGCAGAACTGGGAGGCCAGGAAGCGGCGGGCCTCAGCGAGGCAGAGGAGAAGATCCTGCGCCTTATCAGCCTGCGGCTCCTGGAGGCATCCGGAGAAGACCATATCTATACCGAGACCATGGTTGAGATCAGCTGCGGAGGGGATGTCTTTACTGCAAATGGGAAGAAGATCAAACAGCTTGGATGGAAGCAGTATGGCCGGTACAGGAAAGGAGATGGAGAAAAGACCGGGACAGATACCATAAGACCGATCCCGGCTATATGGAAGAACCAGACCTTCCACCCTGTAAAAGCGGAAAAGACAGAACATTTTACAGAGCCACCGAAAAGATACAGCGAGGATACCCTGTTGTCTGCCATGGAGACTGCGGGAAATAATGAGTTTCAAGAAGATACGGAAAAGAAAGGCCTTGGGACGCCTGCTACAAGGGCAGGGATCATCGAAAAGCTGATCCGGTCAAAGTATGCCTGCCGGAAGGGCAGACAGATCGTCATCACGGAGGAAGGGAAAGCTCTGATCGGGATCCTTCCGGATTTCCTGAGGTCCCCCAGCATGACAGCGGAGTGGGAGAACCAGCTCCTGCTGATGGAACGGGGTGAGATGGATGTAAGGACCTTCCTTACCGGCATCCGCAACATGATCACCATGACATTAAACAGCTGTGACATCATACCGGAGGAGGATCTATTGCGTTTCCGTGAGAAGGACAGCATAGGGGTAGGCCCATTGTGCGGAAAACTGGTCTATAAAGGGAAGAAGAATTATTATTGTTCTGACCGGGACTGCAGGTTCGTCTTATGGAAGGATAACCGCTACTTTGAAAAGATGAAGCGGTCTATTGATGAAAAGGATGCAGCGGAACTCCTGAAAAATGGAAGGGTGACCTTCCACAACCTGTATTCCAGCAGGAAGGATAAGTATTTTGATGCTGACGTCATCATGAAGGTCCAGCCTGATGGCAGGGTCGATTTTTCCATGGAATTCCCAAAGAGAGATAAATAAAGCCGAAAAGGAGGAAATATGATAAATGAAGAGATTTACATTTGAAGAATTCACAGATTATGCGGCATACCATATCAAAGACAAGCTGCCGCCAGAATATAAGAATGCAGCGGTGTCCATCACAGAGATCGAAAAGCCCAACTTTTCTTATACCGGCATGCAGGTTGCAAGGCCTGGGACCCTTGTCGTTCCCGTGATCAACCTGGATAAATTTTACGAAGATTACCGGGCTGGGCAGTCTTTGGACCGGGTGCTCGATGAGATGGCTTCCTTCCGGGACCGGCCTTTTGAGAGGACGGATCTCCCGGACTTTACAGACTATAGTGCAGTAAAAGACCTTCTCTTTGTCAGGGTGATGAACCAGGAGGAGAATGCAGATTATCTTGCAAATGCTGTCCACCAGGAGACAGACGGGCTCGCAGTTACAGCCAATATCCTGTTGAACAGAAACATGGAAGACACAGACGAGATCGCAAGTACACTTGTAACAAGACCATTATTAGAAGACTGGGGGATATCGGAAGACCAGGTCATGAAGGATGCAGCTGATAATGCCCAGAAGCTCTTCCCGGCCAAGCATATGTCCTTAGACGGGATGCTCATGATGATGGGCTCCCGTATGGGTATACCCGGGGAGGAGCTGCCTTCCCCGCAAGCTCCCCTGGTGGTCCTCACCAATGATAAGCAGATCGATGGGGCTGCGGCAATGGTTTATCCGGGGATGATGGAGGAGATCGCCAGTGAGATCGGATCTGACTTCTATATCCTTCCCTCTTCCAGACATGAAGTCCTGCTCATGCCGGTAAATGTTGAGATGGATCTGAAAACCCTTGAGAACATGGTCCGGGAGGTCAATGCAACTGTGGTATCTGCAGAGGATTATCTGTCTGATGAAGTCTACTACTATGATGCTGCAGACAGGATGCTCGAGAGAGCAAGGACCCATGAGGCAAGACAGATGGAAAAGGAAGCCAGGAATGGGGACAGGACAAAGAACGAGGGCGGAAAGATGCCTGCCCGGGAGGATAAGCCCAGACGGGCGTCCGTCCTTGGAAGGCTGAATGAAAAGAAGGCCCAGGTGGCAGGACGCGCAAAGTCCAAGTCTAATGACCGTTCCCATGAGATGGTGATGTAAAAAGAGTCCGGCAGCGCCCGTAGTAAAGGAGGTGGAGACAGTGGAAGAAAAAGCAAGAGAGCGTATGGAGAGATATTATGAGCTCTTCAGGAAATTAAAAGGCGAGAAAAGGTAAAGAAAAAGGAACCGGCCCTTAAAAGCCGGTTCCCAAAAGGAGAGGAGAGTATGAAAAAATCTATCGAAAAAATGTTGTTTGTCTTTTGATGGTCTTATTCTAAACGATCTTTGTGATAAGACTGTGTGCAAAAGATGAAGATA
>JAFUDC010000170.1 GCA_017459345.1 Eubacterium sp. | reverse complement strand
CTCCCAGGGTTTATACCAGGGATTTCCGTTTTTATGATCAGGTGGGTATCCGCAAGGAGCCGACCACCTATATCATCGACGAGAATTATGACCCGGCAGATTACGATGTTATATATAAGATGTACATATCGATTCCGAGTGAGGAAGAGGAGAGGCTGACCCTTAAGGATACGGTTCCCTCCCTGCGCTTCGAGCCGGCTTATCTGATGTTTCAGCCTGATGAGAAGAAAGAGGGGATCCTTCGTATGCTGGAGCTTACCGGGGGTAATCCGGAAGATGTTGTCGTCTTCGGAGATGATTACAACGACCTGTGCATGTTTGACCCGCCATTCTACCGGGTTGCCATGGGCAACGCCTGTCAGGAGCTGAAGGATCAGGCAGATTACGTTACAGGGACAAATGTGGATGATGGGATATATAGGGCCTGCCGGCAGCATGGGTGGTTTGAAAAGATAAGCGGCGAATTCTCGTGATTTTTGCAGTTTAAAGATACTTTAACAACTATAAGGGTACAATATATGAACAGAGACCGATTTGAGAAGCAGAAGGATTTTATTCTGGAAATTGACAAAGAAAAGAATATCTACCGGCAGACCCACCTGTCCGGCCATGGAAGGAATGAGAATGATGCCGAGCATGCCTGGCATATGGCTATCATGGTCTATCTGCTTCAGGAATATGCCAACGAACCCATCAATGTGGGAAAGACCATGCTCATGTGCCTGATTCATGATATCGTGGAGATTGATGCAGGGGACACCTACGCTTATGATGAGGAAGCCAAAAAGACCCAGCAGCTTAGGGAAGAGCAGGCTAAGGAGAGGATCTTCTCCCTGCTTCCGGAGGACCAGAAAGCTTCTCTCACCGAGCTCTTTGATGAGTTTGAGGCAAATGAAAGTCCGGAATCCAGGTTTGCCCATGCCATAGATAATCTGCAGCCATTTCTCCTGAATGACTCCAACGATGGTGGTGACTGGGTAGAGCATGGTGTGGGAATCAGTCAGATTCTTAAGCGGCAGACTAAGACCAGGGATGGATCAGAGGTTCTGTGCGACTATATCATGGAGAGACTTGAGGATAACATTAAAAAAGGAAGTATACGAGAAGACAGAAGGTCGTAGGATGGAAATTCTCGTTAGTGTATCCTTCTGATATAATTATTGTCAGGTGTCTTTCTGATGGTGTACAATATGATTATAACTAGCCGAATCGTTTAAAGGAGGTAAACCATGGGGACTAAAAGAAGTAAAAGAAATAAACTGAAAAAGATGCAGAATACCAATAACAGGAAGCTGCAGATGGAACAGGTCATATCCGATGAGATTCAGGCAGCTTATGCTCCGGCAGACAAGCCTGTGCCGGGAACCGGCGGCGGCCGCTATATCCCATATGATGAGAGAACAGGGGAAGAGTCTGTGGTATATTTTACCAGAGAGTTAAATGAGGAGGGACTGAAGAAGATATTCGATAAGGTTGGCGGTGCTCTGACCGGTAAGATTGCCGTAAAGCTTCACACCGGTGAGGCAAAGGGTCCTAATATTATTCCCCGTCCATGGGTGAAGGAGCTTCTGGCAGATAAGCTGCCTGATGCCTCAATCATTGAGACCAACACCTACTATGCAGGATCACGCTATACCACAAAAGACCATCTGGAGACTCTTAAGATTAACGGCTGGACCTTCTGCACGGTGGATATCATGGATGCAGATGGAAATACAACTCTGCCGGTTAAGAATGGAAAATGGTTTAAGGAGATGCATGTCGGAAAAACGCTGACTGATTATGATTCCATGCTGACCCTGACTCACTTTAAAGGACATGTCATGGGCGGCTTTGGCGGCTCCAACAAGAATATCGGTATCGGATGCGCAGATGCAAAGGTCGGCAAGTCATCCATCCACCAGACACCCGGCTCTTCGGAACTGTGGGAGATTGCAGAGGAGGAGCTGATGGAACGGATGACAGAGAGCACCCATGCCACGGTAGATTATTTTGGTGACCATAATGCCTTTATCAATGTGATGAGAAATATGTCCGTATCCTGTGATTGTGAGGGTGGGGAAGCGGAACCGGTTGTCACTCCCGATGTGGGTATTCTGGCATCCTCAGATATCCTGGCTGTGGATCAGGCCTGTGTCGATCTGATTTATAATCTGCCTGAAAATGCGGGGAAAGACCTGATTGAACGAATTGAGTCCAGACATGGCCTTCGTCAGCTGACATATATGAAAGAGCTTCAGATGGGCAATGACAGGTATCAGCTTATCGACATCGACAATGAGGAAAAAGTAATTACAGCAGCCCAGGCTGTGGCAGATATCAAGCCTGGCTGGGTACCGGATGAGTATAATACCTTTGCCGGCAGAAATCCGATCAAGATAAAAGTGGAGGAATGACCATTTCCGCTATTATAGACTGACGGACAAGCTACAGGCCGTCATAATTATAAGATGGTCTTTAAAAAACAGCGGAATAAGAATTAGATATGCAGCACATTAAACAACATAAGAAAATACAAATACTGGTCCAGTGGCTCCAGATTGCGGCAGGCCTCCTGGTTTTCGCATTTGGGGTCCACCTGACCATCTATGCCAATATCGGCCTTGCCCCCTGGGACTGTCTGGGAATGGGCATCGCCAAACATACACCTTTAAATTACGGACTCTCCATGACGGTGATGGGAGTTGTGATCCTCTTCATTGATCTGGCATTAAAGGAGAGGATCGGTTTCGGCACCATCATCGATGCCCTGGCAACAGGTAATTTTGTCCAGATATTTAATGATCTGAATCCTTTTCCGGAGAATCATAAGCTCTGGCTGGGGATTATCGTCATGCTGACCGGCTTTGTTTTTATGGCAATCGGTATGTGGATCTACATGTGTGCCCGGCAATGCTGCGGGCCCAGAGATGCCTTGCTTGTAGGCCTCGGAAAAAGGATGCCCCGTATCCCCATCGGAATTGTGGAAATCATACAGTGGAGCCTGGTGCTGTGCGTGGGCTGGCTTCTCGGGGGGCCGGTGGGAATCGGGACAGTAATCAGCACACTGGGAGCAGGGGCAGTCATGCAGCTTGTCTATAATATCATCCGCTTTGAGCCGAGAAAGCTTGTGCACAGGGATGTGATAGAGACAGCCAGAATCTTATGGCAATGAAATATGCCTTTGTCTGGTGATCGGATTGAGATTCTGTTATCATCATACAACCGGAGTATGGTATCATAGGAACTGACAGCCATATTTTGATCTAAACAGGTAGAATAGAAAAAAGGGGACAACTATGGGAATACTGAGCGATATCTTTTCTGTCAAGGAAAAGCTCTGGCAGGGAGATGACAAGCCCTTATATGACAAATATTGTGAGATGTTAAGGTCAGCCGGACTGGTGATCCAGGCATTTAAGGTGAACCAGGAGAGACCAAAATGTAACGGAAACTGTGCCACATGTCCGGCCAGGGGGGACTATGATGAGAATGCCGGCTTTCGTGAGAAACTGGGAAGCGGATTCTCTGCAGACCTTCTGACGAAAAAGGGAGATTCTGAGATTTATGCCATCTATGTAAAAAAGAAAGAGTTCGAGAAAGCCTCAAGGATTATCAGCCAGATTGCGCAATAATCATATCAGAGCTTATTATTATCCCCCAAAATTAAAAAATTTCTGCCCCGAAAAGGGCATTTATACTATTGGCTCACAAAATAGTGCAAATGTCAAGACTTGTTTTTCATTTTTTTCTGATTTATAATGCCCCTTGGTTGGCAAATGAGCTTATAGTACAACAAAAAGGGGATGAAATAATGAATATCGACAGAGAGATTGAACTGCTGGCAGAAAAATTATTGCACAATGAGATCACACCGGAAGAGCATGTGAAGGAGTACAACAGACTGATCAAGCTTGAATGTGAGTATAATCACGAGGGTTGGAGACCTCATGAGAATATCTGAGGACCTTCCTCCAGGGTATTTTGATATTGCACAATAAGATACGGAACAAAAAAGCAGCTATTGCACAATAAGCAGTAGCTGCTTTTTTTGTACAAAGTCTATATTATTCTGACAAAAACAGTGTAAATTTTAATAAAACAGCTGTCTTGTCAGATCGGATGTTCTGTGGTAGACTCATATTAGTCATCTAAAAAATTACAAGGCACCTGATTGTGACAGGAGGTGATCATATGGGTAAACTGAAGACAGAAGAGCGTAGGAACAGGATACTGGAGCTGCTGGAGTCAAGTGCCGAACCATTATCCGGGTCCAGTATTGCAAAAGCATTCCATGTCAGCCGCCAGGTTGTGGTGACGGATATTGCCATATTGAGGAGCAGATACCCTAACCTCATGGCCACCAGCAGGGGCTACATCATGCTCCATGCAGATAAGTGCCGGCGCCTTTTTAAAGTTAAGCATACTGATGCAGAGACAAAAGATGAGCTTTTAAGTATTGTGGAGCTTGGGGGCCGGATCATGGATATCTATGTTGACCACAGAATATATGGCACCATCAGAAAACCGCTGGATATTTCCTCCAAGCGGGATGTGGACCATTTTATGAAGGATCTTGAGAGCGGGGTGTCCACACCCCTTAAGAATATTACCAACGGATATCACTTTCACACAGTGGAGGCAAGGTCGGAGTCCATTCTTGATGAGATAGAGGATATGCTTGAGAATAAAGGGTATCTAATCGAGAGCCTGGATGCGGCAGTGATTTATGAGCCAAAAAGCTACAGTCAGGGTTAGAGGAGGAGAAGGAGACTTAATAACCTGCCCCTGTTCCCGGAGAGGAGATAATTATGGAAGGAATTAAAGGATTTTTTAAGAAGAAAGATATTGAGATTTCCCTGCAGAGATATGGAATTGATGCCCTGGGTGCCATGGCACAGGGTCTCTTCTGTTCCCTGCTGATCGGAACGATTATCAACACCATTGGAACACTTTTTCACGTGGGATTTCTGACTGCAACGGTGGCCACGGTGTCCGGTATTGACTATACGGTAGGCGGTCTGGCTATGGCCATGAGCGGCCCGGCCATGGCGGTGGCCATTGCATTTGCCCTGAAGTGTCCGCCCCTGGTCATGTTCTCCATGATCACGGTGGGTTTTGCTGCCAACGCCTTAGGCGGGGCAGGTGGTCCCTTATCTGTTCTTTTTATTGCCATCATCACTTCAGAGGTTGGAAAGATGATCTCCAAGGAGACCAAGGTGGACATCCTCGTCACTCCCCTGGTGACAATTGGTGCCGGCATCTTCTTATCCTGGCTTCTGGCTCCTGCTCTCGGCAAGCTGGCCATGAGGGTGGGAGACATCATCATGTGGGCCACAGAACTGCAGCCCTTCCTGATGGGAATCCTGGTATCTGTGGTAGTTGGTATTGCCCTGACATTGCCGATCTCCTCCGCAGCCATCTGTGCTGCCCTGGGACTGACCGGACTGGCAGGCGGGGCTGCCGTGGCCGGCTGCTGTGCCCAGATGGTAGGTTTTGCCGTCATGTCCTTTAAGGAGAATAAGTGGGGCGGCCTGGTATCCCAGGGAATAGGGACCTCCATGCTGCAGATGCCCAACATCGTAAAGAATCCGAGAATCTGGATCGGACCGACCCTGGCTTCCGCCATCACCGGTCCCATCGCTACCTGCATCTTCCACCTTAAGATGAACGGCCCTGCCATTGATTCCGGCATGGGAACCTGCGGGCTTGTTGGCCAGATCGGTGTATTCCAGGGCTGGCTTGCAGATATTGAAGCCGGATCCAAGGCTGCCATCACTGCCACAGACTGGATCGGACTGATCCTCATCTCCTTTGTACTGCCGGCAATCCTGGCACCGGCCATCAATGCAGTATGCAGGAAGCTTGGCTGGGTGAAAGATGGAGATCTTACCCTGGCTTAATCTGTCAGAACAGATTACTGACATAGAGAGTTAACCGTTTGTGAATTCTGCCCGGAATCCATGATATGATTCCGGGTTTTTGTTATGGACAGATTTTGCAAAATAATATATAATCATTCGAAGTAATGAGGAACAGGAGAGGATTATGAAAGTAAGAAGAGCAGAGATTAAGGATAGCGGCCGTATCATGGAGTTGTTAAGGCAGGTTAATAATGTACACCATGTAAACAGACCGGATCTATTTCTCAAGGATAAAACAAAGTATACTGAGGAAGAGCTTTTAAAGATTATACAGGATGACCAAACCCCCATCTTCGTTGCATTAGATGAAGATGAACTGGTGCTGGGCTACTCCTTTGGTGTATTTCAGTCTCATGTGGATGATAATAATTTCCCGGATATCGTCAGCTATTACATTGATGATATCTGTGTGGATGAAAAGTGCCGCAGACAGCATGTGGGCCAGGCACTATATGATTATACCATAGCCTTTGCCAGAGAATCCGGCTGCTATAATGTCACCCTGAACGTATGGGAGAAGAACGATTCGGCCAGGATCTTTTATGAGCAGTGCGGCTTTAAGCCCCAGAAGACATGCATGGAAGTAATCTTATGAACCGTTTAGAGAGCTTTAAGAAGGGAGTCAGAGACGGGATTCCCATCGGACTTGGATATTTTGCCGTCTCATTTACCTTTGGTATGATGTCGGTGGCGGGGGGACTGCGGATTATTGATGCTGTCCTGATTTCCTTCACCAATCTTACCTCGGCAGGACAGTTTGCCGGTCTGGATATCATTATCGCCGGGGGCACTTATCTTGAGATGGCCCTGACCCAGCTGATCATCAACTTAAGATATATGCTGATGTCCTTTTCTCTTTCCCAGAAGCTTGTGAGAGATGAGCCTGCAGTTTTGCATCTGGGAGTTGCCTTCGGTATTACCGATGAGATTTTCGGAGTCAGTGCCAGCCAGCCTGGAAGGATCAGTTCCTTCTACAGTTTCGGAGCCATGTCCATGGGTATTCCGGGCTGGACCCTTGGAACGCTGGCCGGAGCCATATCGGGGAACCTCCTGCCTGCCTTCGTGCTCAATGCCTTGTCCGTAGCCATCTACGGCATGTTCCTGGCCATCATCATACCTGCATCATAGCATGACCGAAGAGTGCTGGGTGCCGTCGCAGCAGCCATGGCCATGAGCACCCTGTTTACGGTGGCACCGGTTCTTAAGAATATTTCCTCCGGATTTTCGATCATCATTATTACTCTTCTTGTGGCGGGAACTGCCGCCTTTGTGGCTCCGATTGAGGAGGAAGCTGAGGAGGAGCCCGTGCAGGAACCCATAGAAAGTCAGAAAACCAAAACTTTGGAAAGCAGGAGAGAGGTGAGGAAAGATGAAGAATAATATATATATCTATATCCTGGTGATGGCAGGCACCACCTATCTCATTCGAATGCTGCCCCTTATGCTGGCCAAGAAGGAAATCACCAGCCCCTTTATCAAGTCATTCCTCTACTATGTGCCCTATGTCTGCCTGGCCGCCATGACATTTCCTGCCATACTCTTTTCCACGGCCAGTGTCATATCAGGCATTGTGGGATTCGGCGTAGCCATCCTGGCGGCTTACAGGGAGAAAAGCCTGCTCACCGTTGCCTTATGCGCCTGCGCAGCAGTCTTTATTACGGAGCGGCTGCTGGAATTTCTGCCTTTTTGAATGGCCTGGCTCCCATTGACACCCCCTGCCATCTGTGCTATATTTTAGTGCAGTAAAACTTTAAAGCAGTAGAATCTGCCTCGCCGGCAGTGGAATGGAGTAATAATGATTAAAGAAGCCATAACAAAGATAACGGAAAAAGAAGACCTGACCTATCAGGAGGCCTACACGGTAATGAACGAGATTATGAGCGGGGAGACCACCCCCACCCAGAATGCTGCCTTTTTAGCAGCTCTCTCGACTAAGAGTGCAAAGGCGGAGACCTCGGATGAGATTGCCGGCTGTGCGGCTGCCATGAGGGATCATGCTATCCCGGTTAAGACGGGGATGGATATTTTTGAGATTGTGGGTACCGGAGGAGACCAGGCTCAGAGCTTTAACATCTCCACAACTTCGGCCCTGGTTGCCGCTGCAGGCGGCATGAAGGTTGCCAAGCATGGAAACAGGGCTGCATCCTCCAAGAGCGGTACCGCCGACTGTCTGGAGGCTCTTGGCGTGAATCTT
>JAFUDC010000169.1 GCA_017459345.1 Eubacterium sp. | reverse complement strand
GATTACTCTCGATCTGATGATCCAGGTCGAAGATACTGACTGAGATTTCTATAATCTTACTATACCACTCCCAGATGTTATAATCCATCTCATCATAGGCGTAGCCGCTCTCCACAGCATATTCCAGCATGGTGCATATCCTGTAGAAGGTCTCCGAATCACCCCGCATGATCATCCGGTTCATCTGTCCGATCACCCCGCTCAGGATTTCCTCCAGGGCAGGATCAGGGATGAAGCCTCCCGGTATGCTGTAGGACTGCCTCAGCCGGATAAAGCGGGCCATCATCTGTTCGTCATCTTCTTTGCAGACTCCGGTCTCCCGGGGACATATCACTGCGCCAAGCTGCTTGTTTAAGGTGTCATCATTAATGACATGAAGGATAATCCTGCTGTTCTTCATGTACATGTCCGGAGAAATCTCACGGGCTGCATTCTCAATCTTTGACCAGCTCCGGGCCAGGTCCCCGGAAAGAACCGAGTATTTTTTCAGTTCATTCTCCGACAGGCAGTCCCTGTAGCGGCTCTGCAGCTTGCCGGATTGATACCAGGCCTCAATAAAGGCGGCAATCCGGCAGGTATCTTCCTCTGTCAGCCCATCCTCCAGTCCGGGACTGTTTAAGGCAACCCGCCAGATCAGATTGACAAGAGGAGATCCGGACATCTCATTTAAGAAGATGCACCGGTCAGGCAGCAGAGTTTTTAATCTCGTATAGCAGGATTCCTCCGGTCCGGAGGTCATCCCGAAGGCCAGGGACAGTTCCGGAAAAAGGGGGGTTCCCTGGACTTTCTTCATGAATATCCCCTCCTGGTCCTGGAAACGGGGCATACTTTCTGACGCCGTGGTTCCGGAAAGGACCAGGATGAGGTTCTTTTTTATATCATTCTCACGAATCAGACCGGCCAGCTCTTCCTCCCGCTCTCTAAAGCAGTCGTCAAAGCTGTCAATCTGAAAGATGAATGCGGTCTGGTCCATTTTTTTCATGGCACGCAGAACCTGATCGTCACTACAGAGGACGGGCTTTGGGTCATAGCCGCCGCTATCCCGCTTAAACAGGCGGTCAAGCATGGACCAGGATATCCTCTGATAAGCCTCCTGTGACCTCCGGTCCGGAAACTGTATGGTATAATGGCCCCTGCTGCCCCTTAGAAAGCAGACATGCTGATAGTCCCTGTTTTTAAGAATATAGTGAAGATAGCCCTTTAGGTCCAGGCTGATCAGACTGTCCAGCACATAGACATCTTCATTGGCAAAGGCAAATTGTACAAGCCCGTCTCTGTAATCAAACATATTCTCAGTCTTCTTCCGTCTCTTTATTCTTCTTGATCTGGTCTTCCCAGGAGAAGCGCTCGCTGCAGCAGGGGATGAACATCAGCTCTGTCTTACCCACTGTCAGTACATCATAGGACTCAATCTCCTCCACGCCGAGGACAACCTTGTCATTGAGATAGAAAAGCTCTCTTGATGTTCCGGGCTGAACCAGGAACATCTTGCTCTTGGGATCAAAGAGGATGATGGCGTGGCACTGACGGGACATGCTCTTATCTCCGGGGATGGAGACATCCATGTTCTTATCTCTTCCGATAAAGTTCTTGCCGCTCTTTAAGGTGTAGCTGGCACCGAAGGAGCTTCCCTTCACGCATACCAGCCATCCAACAACCGGATCAGCTGGTGCATCGTTGGAAGCCGTGGATCCGCTGTTCATGCTGGAATAGATGCCGATGGTTTTCTCGGAAGCGGCAGGGGTTGTGGACATGGATATTTCCACCAGCTCACTTAGGGATGTCTGGTTATCCGTTGGATCAATTTTCACGGGATTGATATGACCGTCATAAGGGGGAATGGATCCCTTGGCATTGATCGGTTCTGTCGGTGTTTCTCCGGCGATGTTGCCTCCCGCGTTCAGTGGAACTGTAGGTGCGGTTGGGGTGGCAGCAGGCGGGGGTGTCGGTACCGGCGGAGGTGTCGGAGCGGCTGTTCCTATACTGCCAACAGGCATGGTCACATCCCCTGCACCGCCATCCAGGGGCATGGTAACCCCGCCGCCCGGCGCTGCCATGGGCTGGGTTCTGTCAGACGGGCCTGCCCCTGCATTCTGACAGTGGGGACAGGAGTCGAATTTATCCTTATCATAAAAGTGTCCGTTGCTGCATCTGGTAAGATTCATAAAATTAATACCT
>JAFUDC010000168.1 GCA_017459345.1 Eubacterium sp. | reverse complement strand
GATGCCATTTTCAAAAAAGTCTGTTATACTGTTAATCATAGAGAACACCTGCCTTTTGCGTTTGTTTTTTTGTCGTGATTAAAACTATAACACAAAAAGGTGTTCTCTATTTCTTTTTCCCTACAAAAATTTTACCCTAGCGATGGCCTGAGAGTATGTTCTTTATCTCTCTTCCCCGAAAGCTCTTTGTAACAAAATAGTAAATTCCTGATATTTCTTTTTTCATTGTGGTGGGTTATAATCATTTCAATGGAAGGTGTATTTGCCGCACCTTTTCCAGGCGGGCCAATTACGATTGATAGTAAAATCAGGAGGTACAATTCTTATGAGAAAATGGTTCAATAAATGTATGGTATTACTTATTCTGTGTACCTTGATTGTGGGATGCTCCCAGGCCAGCAATACATCCGACGGACAGCAATATGTGAATAACCAGCAGATGGATGTGGAGGAGAGCCAGGATGACATGGAAGGTGTCGCCGGCGGCGACTACGGAATTGACGAGGAGATGGATTACGATGTGGAAGATTCTGATATTCCACTGGAGTCAGGTAACGGTTTGGTGAATGATTCCGATGAGAATGGGTCCGGGCAGCAGGATGACCAGAAGACTCAGACAGAAGCAGACGGCAGCCAGGCAGCGACTCAGGCAGAAGCCTCCACCCAGAAGGATGCCAAGAAGAAGGAGCAGAAGCTGGTTTATACCTGTAATCTGAGCATTGAAACCACAAGCTACAAGAAGACCATGGGGGAGATTGAAGACCAGATTGCCAAATATTCCGGTATTATTGAGAGCCGGAATGAGTATGACAGGGATACAGGCTGGTACCGGACGGGACATGAGAAGACCTCCGGGACCATGGAGTGTACTATTGTGGTAAAGATTCCATCTGAAAATTATCAGGATTTCCTGAATTCTCTGGATGGTAAGGGGAAGATGACCTCCAAGTCCATGGATGTGACCAACATCACCAGGAATTACTATGATACACAGACAGTGATTGAATCTTTAAAGATTCAGGAAAAAAGACTCTTAAAGATGATGGATGAGGCCAAGACCATCGAGGATATGATCACGGTGGAAAAGCGTCTCACAGAAGTCCAGACCCAGCTTAACCAGTATAAGAATCAGCTTAGCCTCATGGATACGCAAGTAGCCTACTCCACCGTGACCATGGATATCTCTGAGGTTATGGAATATAAGACGGAGACGCCCGGCAGGAAGACCAACACTTTTTCTGAGAGATTTATCAATAATCTGGAAGATTCCTGGACCGGCTTCCTGTCCTTCATGGAGGGCCTTCTCTTCCTTGCCATCCGGCTTCTGCCATTTGCCCTGATCCTGGCTTTAGTCATGTATATCACAAGACCTCTTCGCAGAAAGATGAAGATAAGACGCCAGGAGAAGAAAGAACGAAAAAACCGTGACAGGATAGACAAAGGCGGCAGGGGTGAGAAAAAGAGCCGGTTTATAAAGAAAAAGAGCCTGCCTGAGGAAGCTGCAAAGCTCCCGGAAGGGACGATAGAGGATAATCCGGGAGATAATCCAAAGATACCGGAAGAGCAGATAGAGCATAATCCGGAAGAAAGCCATGACGGGGAGCAGCTGATGAGGGAAATGGAATCAGATCCCGGGACAGGCCAGGGCGAAATGGAATCCGACCCCGGGACAGGCCAGGAATAAGACTTGACATTCCAATCTGCAATAGGTATTCTGTAAATCAGGTTAAGTTATCATAGGAGGAAACCAGTATGTCTGCAGAATCAGAGAGAAAAGCCTTGATGGAAACTGCCGTAAGCAGGGAGAAGGCCATCGTCCGCACCAGTATCATCGGGATTGCTGCTAATGTATTTCTTGCCGCATTTAAGGCAGTGATCGGCATATTATCCCATTCCATCGCTGTGACCCTGGATGCGGTGAATAATCTAAGTGACGCCCTGTCATCCGTTATCACCATCGTGGGAACCAAGCTGGCAGGGAGGAAACCGGATAAAAAGCATCCTTTAGGATACGGGAGGATCGAGTATCTGACGGCCATGGTGGTATCGGCCATCGTCCTGTATGCCGGTATTACCTCTCTTACCGAGTCCATTAAGAAGATCATCCATCCGGAGACGCCGGATTACTCCATAGCAGCCCTGGTCATCATCGCTTCGGCAGTGGTGGTGAAAATCATCCTGGGACGGTATGTGAAGGGTGTGGGAGAGAAGGTCAACAGCGGATCTCTGATCGCATCGGGTTCCGATGCCAGCTTTGATGCCATTCTCTCTGCCTCTGTCCTGGCCTCTGCCATCATCTTCCTGACCACCCACATCAGCCTGGAGGCCTACGTGGGCGTGGTGATCGCAGTCATTATCATTAAGTCCGGAGTGGATATGATGATTGAGACCTTGAATGACATCCTGGGAACCAGAACCGACAAGGAGACAGCCCTTGCCATAAAACAGACCATCTGCGAGGATCCGGAAGTTCAGGGGGCTTTTGACCTCTATCTCTACAATTACGGACCGGATCAGAACTACGGGTCCGTGCATGTGGAGGTGGAGGATACACTCACCGCCAACGATATCGACCTTTTAGACCGCCGGGTTCAGGCCAATGTCTACAAAAAGCATGGCGTGATTCTCACTGGTATCGGCATCTATTCCATCAATACCACAGGCGATGAGGCCGGAACCATGCGGCGGAAGGTGATGGAGACCGTGATGGCCCATGATTACGCCATGCAGTTCCACGGTTTTCATGTGGATACGGATAATAAGGGCATGATCTTTGACGTGGTCTTAAGCTTTGACTGTGATCAGGAGGAGGCAGTCAGAGAGATCGTAGGAGAGGTGCAGGCCATGTATCCGGACTACAGGATATATGTCCAGCCGGATGTGGATATCACGGAGTAGAAGTATATTTTATCACGGGCTGCAGTATTAAGAAATAAGAAGGTGAATATTATGGCAGAAAAAGCAGTGCCAAAACGCAGTGAGACCGATCCGGCCTATCACTGGCATATAGAAGATCTATGTGAATCAGACCAGGTATGGGAGGAGGAATACCAGCAGCTTGACAGTCGGATTTCGGACCTTTCCTCCTATGAAGGACGTCTGGGAGAATCCCCGGAGATCTTTCTTGAGTATATGAATCTGAAGGAAGAACTGCTGAAGAAGTTCGAGACCCTCTACGTATACGCCAACCAGAGATACCATGAGGATACAGGAAACAGCTTCTACCAGGGGCTTGCAGCCAGGGCCCAGATGCTGTCAGTAAAGATCAGCTCAGCCGCGGTTTTTGAGGAGCCGGAGCTGCTGGCAATCGGAAAAGACAAGATAGATGCCTGGATATCCGGGGATGAGAGGATGAAGCTCTATGAGCGTATGTTCTATGAGCTCTTCCGCCAGCAGGAACATATCCTGGGCAAGGAGATGGAGGCAGTGCTCACCGATGTGGCCGATCTTTCCGGAGACATCGGAAACATCTACTCCATGTTTAACAATGCCGATGTACGGTTCCCTTCCATCAAGGATGAGGAGGGGGAGGAAACGCCGGTCAGTCACGGACGCTACACCCTGCTTCTGGAAAGCAGGGACAGGGAGGTCAGGAAGGCCGCCTTTGCCTCCATGTATTCCCAGTATGACCAGTTCAAGAATACCCTGGCGGCCACCTACAGTGCCAACCTAAAAAGTTCCGCATTTTTTGCCAGGGTCCGTCACTATGATTCCGCCCTGGCCATGTCTCTGGATGGGGGTGAGATTCCCGTCAGTGTCTATGACAGCCTGATTGATACGGTCCATGACCACCTGAACCTGATGCACCGCTATGTATCCCTGCGAAAAAGGGCCCTTGGCCTGTCCGAGCTTCATATGTATGACCTCTATGTCTCCATGGCAGAGTCTGTGAAGATGAAGATTCCTTTTGAGGAGGCAAAAGATATCGTAAAAAAGGCTCTGGCTCCTCTGGGAGAGGACTATGGAAGAGTCCTCGCCGGGGGTATGGATGGAGGCTGGATCGATGTCTATGAGAATGAAGGCAAGAGAAGCGGTGCCTACTCCTGGGGAGCCTACGGTACCCACCCCTTTGTCCTGCTCAATTACCAGGATAATCTGAATAATGTATTTACCCTGGCCCACGAGATGGGGCACTCCATGCATTCCTGGTATTCTGATAAGAATCAGCCTTATATTTATGCCGGATACAGGATCTTTGTGGCTGAGGTGGCCTCCACCGTCAATGAGGCCATCCTGATGGAATACCTCCTTAAACATACGGATGACCGTCAGGAGAAGATCTTCCTGATCAACTATTTCCTGGAGCAGTTCAAGGGAACTCTTTACCGGCAGACCATGTTTGCGGAATTTGAGAAGATCACCCATGAGATGGCAGGTAAGAAGGAACCTCTGACGGCCGAGGTACTAAACGACATCTATTATAAACTCAATCAGCAGTATTTTGGGGATGATATTGTGATCGATCCGGAAATTGCCCTGGAATGGGCCCGGATTCCCCATTTCTATACGCCATTTTATGTTTATCAGTATGCCACAGGATATTCTGCGGCCATTGCCATCAGCCGGAAGATCCTAAGCGGAGACAAGGAGGCACTTGAGGGTTATTTCGCTTTCCTAAGCGGTGGTTCCTCCATGAACCCCATCGACCTGTTGCGTCTGGTGGGTGTAGACATGACCAGGAAGGAACCGGTGGAGGATGCACTGACCCTCTTTGCTGAGCTGCTTAATCAGATGGAAGAATTATTATGAGGAAGGATTACCGGATATATGTTCGAATTCACATTATATAAAAGCATGTTTTTTGAGATGGACAAATACAAAATGGAAGGGATCACCGAGGAGAAAATCAAGCAGAGAACCTTGAGGACTAAGGAAGTGCACTATGAGAATGCCCCGTCCATCACTTCCATCACCGCGGAGGAGAGGATCCTTCCCTATGTGGACCGTTACTATTTCTTTGTAAATGGGGAGAGGGTGCCGGCAGATATCAGCCAGCCGGAGGTTAAGCAGGTTATCTACGAGTTTTACAAGGAACATTTCCCCGGATACCTGAAGGAGGGACTTCCGGAGATCCTCACCGAGGAGGATAATATCCTGGACTGTTTTGAAGTCTTCAATATGCCGGATTACCGGCCCAAGCATGCCTTCCCCGGCCTGATTACCTTAGAGGACCTGAGGAACGGTCTGATTCACGATGAGGATAAACCCAAATATGCCTTTCCCGGTCTGGAACTTCTGGGAGCCAGAAAGAAGATGGACGAGGAGGGGGCAGGTAAACCCGCCTACGCGGATCTTGGAGGCTATACTGCCTTTGATGGGGACCGAGAGGGAGCAAAGAACAAGATTGAGGAGATGAAGAAGCAGTTTGCCTCCCAGATCGAAGCCCTCAATGTCAACCATATTGACATCGATGCAGTTGCAAAAGAAAAAGTGGAAGAAGAAATCCAGGCAGAGCCGGATGCACCGGAGCCTGATAATGCAGAATGATCTTAGGATAGAATTGGATCGAGGAAAGGAGACCTGCTGATGTTTCGTGAAGTTTCAAAGCTGATTTTGTACCGGGAGCTGGGGGAGGACAGTATCCTGACCAATCTGACCAGAATATTTAAGAGCTTCGACAGCTGCCATTACCGCAGCGAGGAGCTGATTACGGAGATCTACCGGGAAATCAAGCGTCTTCTTGACCTGGCTACCACCTATGGCTTTGACAAGAATCTGTGGCACAACTATCTGACCTTTGTCCTGATCACCAATGAGAATTCCTTCAGCCTGACCAGCGAGAAGGTGGGGGCCAATGACGGCACGGTCAATCACTTTGCGAAAAATGATTTCCAGGTCTTTATGAACCTCTTCCACTATAATTTCCGGCCCATTGAGGAGGCTCTGGGTATCGACTGTTTCTCCACCCTGCTTGACTATAAGGCAATCGGGAAGAAGGAGAGGATGTACAATAAGAATGTCAGTCAGAAGGTACGGGCTCTTTCCGACCAGCTGGCCGCTGCCCAAGACGTTGATGCATTTTTTGATGCGGTGACAACATTTTATAAGGACTATGGGGTGGGGATGTTCGGACTCAACAAGGCCTTCCGCCTGGAGACCGTGGATGACCGCCTGACCTTCGTGCCCATCAACAACCTGGATAAGGTGGTCCTGTCAGACCTGACCGGATATGAGATTCAGAAAAAGAAGCTGATTGATAACACTGAGGCCTTCGTCCATGGCAGGACAGCCAACAACTGCCTGCTCTACGGAGATGCCGGGACAGGAAAGTCCACCAGCATCAAGGCTATCTTAAACCAGTACTATGATCAGGGCCTTCGAATGATCGAAATCTATAAGCATCAGTTCAAGTACTTATCCAGGATCATCAGCCATGTAAAAAACCGGAATTACCGTTTTGTTATCTATATGGATGACCTCTCCTTCGAGGAGTTTGAGATTGAGTACAAATACCTGAAGGCTGTGATCGAGGGAGGTATGGAGACCAAGCCGGATAATGTGCTGATCTACGCAACATCCAACCGCCGCCATCTCATCCGGGAAACCTGGTCAGACCGGTCTGACATGGACGAAGAGCTGCACCGGTCCGATACGGTTCAGGAGAAGCTGTCCCTGGTTCACCGCTTCGGAATCACCATCAACTTCTCAAGACCTTCCCAGAAGGAGTATTATCAGATTGTGATCAATCTGGCCAGGAAATATCCCCAGATCACGCTCTCGGAGAAGGAGCTGTGTGCTGAGGCAAATAAATGGGAGCTTTCTCATGGAGGTATCTCCGGCCGCACTGCCCAGCAATTTGTGAATTATCTGGCGGGGCAGGTCAGGGAGTGATAAGCCTGTGAAAGACTGAGTGAAAAGAAAAAGCCTGTTCAGCAGGGAAGTAAAAAAGTTTCGCACTAAACAGGAAATGTTAATAAATATGAAAAACTAAACCATGGAAGCCGAAAAAAGGAGGAAGCCCATACAATAAAATCATATGGGCTTCAAAATATGAAAAAAATCTTTAGCGACAAGAAATAGAGGGATTTCTTTGTTGCCGATTCCTATTATAGAAGAAGAATGTGACCCAATTATGGACTTTTTTTGAATAATCTGTGAAATAAATTGATGCTTTTCAATGGGATGCAATTAAATATAATGAATTCTAATATTTATTTATCGTATATGGGAAGATTTTCTTAGACTTGAGAAAGTGTGAGTCTTGAATCAGAACCGGTCACAATGCGGGCCTGTAACATTGGAGGATAATATGAAGCTTTCTGTGGCAATGGCGTATTATAACGGAAAAAAGTATATCAATGAGCAGCTCTCTTCAATCCTTGGCCAGCTAGGTCCTGAGGATGAGCTGGTTATCTCTGTTGACGGGGCAGAGGATGGCTCCTATGATCTGCTGGATGAGTGGATAATGAGGGATGAACGGCTTATTCTGGTAAAAGGGCCCGGCAGGGGTGTAGTGCGTAACTTTGAACATGCCATAAAACAGTGCAGCGGTGATGTGATCTTTCTGTCCGACCAGGATGACATCTGGAAGCCGGGCAAGGTAAGAAAGGTACTGTGGGCCTTTGAAAAGTCCGGTGCCCTTTGTATCCTTCACAATGCCCTCCCCGTAGATGAGGAGGGCAGGCCCAATGGTGAGTCGGATCTGTTCCGGCTTCGAAAGAGCCGGAGAGGTATCCTCAAGAATTTTGTAAAGAACAGTTATATGGGGTGCTGCATGGCCTTTAAAAAGGAACTCCTGCCGCTGATCCTGCCTATACCGAAAAGGATGTATATGCATGATTACTGGATCGGGACAGCGGCAGAGCTGACGGGCAAGGTAGCTCTGCTTAAGGAACCTCTGATTTGTTATCGCAGACATGGGAACAATGTGACAGAAATGCACCATGGCAGTCCGGGATTTATGCTGAAAAAGCGGCTGGATATCCTGCTCTGTCTTTTGGAGCTTCGAAGAAGGAAGAAAAGGATAGGGAGAGGAGGCAGTAAAAGGTGAACAAGCATGACCGTATAGATAACAGACTAATCTATCTGCTGTCTTTTTTGATTCCTCTGGGGGTTATGATTGGCTGCATGATCTGGTTCGGAGTCCAGCCCTTCGGGGATAAGTCTTTTCTGATCATTGACGGACTGCACCAGTACATGCCCTTTTTCTCCGTCCTTTATGACAAGCTGAAAAGCGGGGAGGGTCTGCTTTACAGCTTCCGCATCGGACTTGGGGTAAACTTTCTGTCCCTGTTTTCCTATTACCTGTCCAGTCCCCTGAACCTGTTCATTCTCCTTTTCAGGAAAACCCAGCTTAATATGGCAGTCAGTCTGCTGGTGGTTTTTAAGATTGCCTTGTCGGGGCTGACCGCAGGGATATATTTCAGCAGAAAATGTAAAAAACCGGACCTGACTGTGGTGGCAGCGGCCTGTATCTACGCTCTCAACAGCTATATGGTGGGTTACAGCTGGAATGTCATGTGGCTGGATGCCATCATGATCTTTCCCATTATCATGCTCGGGATTGAGAAGCTGATAGAAGACAGTGACGGCAGACTCTACTGTCTCGCCCTGTTCTATGCTCTCTACTGTAACTATTATATTGCCTTTATGATCTGCATCTTCGCCGTGATCTGGTATCTGATATACAGCTTCTCCTCTGTCAGGCAGTTTTTTTTCAGGGGCTTTGTCTTTGCATTCTACTCCCTGCTTGCAGCCGGGATGGCCGCGGTGGTATTGATTCCTGCTTATCTGGGTATCCGCCAGACTGCATCGGGCAACGCTTTTGTTCTTCCTGCCCATGCCTTTGAGACGGGGCTTGCAGATTTGCTTGCCAGACAGTTTGACCTGTCTGCTCCTATCAGTCATGACAATTTTGACGGAAACATCAATCTCTATTTTGGGATGGTTACCGTATTTACTTCCTTCCTCTACTTTTTAAACGGTGAAATCCGTCTGTTCGAAAAAATAAAGAAAGCCCTGCTGATCATCTTTTTTTATGTGTCTTTTTCCGAGAAGATTCTGAACTTTATCTGGCACGGCTTCCATGACCAGTATGGAATTCCAAACCGCTTTTCCTTCTTATTGGGATTCGTTTTTATCGGAATGTTTGTGGAGGTCATGGAGCACAGAAAGGCGGTGCGAAACTGGCAGACGGTTCTTTGCGCTGCGCTAAGTGTGGGCCTGCTTTATTATAGTTATTATCAGGCCAGTCAGCCGCTGGAGGAAAAGCTCTACGGCATAGCAGGGGTGCTGATCGTCCTCTACGGTACCATTATGCTGCTTATGACCATGGACAAAAAGAGGAAGACCTGGTATGTGAGGATCATAAGTCTGGTTACCGTGGTGGAGCTTTGTGCGGCGGCGGTTCTTGGTTATGACCAGATCGGTCAGATCTCCGTGACCAAATTCTTCTCATCCACGGAGGATATGGAGGAGGCAGTCACTGCTCTTGATGATGGAACATTCTACCGGTCCGAGCTGGCGGATGCCAGACTGGTGGATGAAAGCTCCTGGTACAGGCTCCATGGAATCAGCCTGTTCGGATCCACTGCCATGGAACATACGGTAGATATTATGGACTCTCTGGGCTTTTATACCGGCTGTAACGAGTATCTCTATAAAGGAGCCAATCCTCTCACCAATCTGATGCTTGATGTCCGTTACCTTTACTTCCATCCGGAGGATTCTTTGAGGACAGACTTTGTCTACCGGGACAGCTACGGTGACATGTCGGTCTATGAGAATCCCAACCGGAATATGTCCATAGGCTATGTGCTTGATGATGCCATAGAAAACTGGTATTATACCAGCGCCTACCCCTTCCGGGTCCTCAACGATTTCAGCTACCAGGGCTATTCCATTGATGGGATCTTTCGGGATATCCCGATTCCCGAGCCGGAGACCAAAGGCTGCACTGCAGATAATACCAACGACGGTGAGTATCATTTCTTCTTCAAGGAAGCCGATGATGACAATATGGTCTTTACCATACCGGCGGCGGAAACCATTGACAAGCTCTATCTCTTTTATGACGGCACCCAGGTAGATAATGCCCGGATAGCCGTGGACGGGGAGAATATCATCGATGGTGACAAGGATGGAACCATGCTTTATGCCGGTAAGGTGGAAGCCGGATCGGCGGTGACGGTCCGTTTCAAGCTGAAGGGAGAAACAGAGGACGGATATGTACGCTTATCTGTCGCCGCCTTTGACCAGGAGCTCTTTGACCGGCTGGCCGGCCAGATGGGCCGGCAGGCCTTTCAGATAAGCGGCTGGTCCTATAATCACATAGAAGGGAAGGCTGTTGCCGGCCCTGACCAGATGCTCTATTTTTCTATCCCTTATGATGAAGGATGGAAGATTCTGGTAGATGGAGAGACCGTGCAAGCCGACATGATTGGCAATGCATTTCTTGCTTTGCCCCTGGAAGAGGGGGAGCATACCATCAGCATGACCTACAGGTCACCGGGATTTTCCATCGGATGGAAGCTGAGTCTGGCCTGCTGGATTATGTTTTTGATCATGTTCTTTTCCATACCCCGAATCAGGATGAAGAAGCGAATACCATCAGTTAAGCCCCAGCAGCTGAATTCCGTAAGTAAGCAAGACACCGGGAATACCCAGTATACAGGAGATTAAAACTGTCAGAAGATTAATGGAAACATGGGTGGTAATCTCTCTGGACAAACAGAAGAGGTTAAATACACGAATGAAGAGAAGACCGGCAGCACCGCGGCCCAGGAAGGCCAGCAGAGCTGCTGGTCTTTCTTTTATGTAACAGAACAGAAAGATAAGCAGGCATAGGGAGAAGAACAGGAGAGGGAAAAGGTAATTCATGTAAACAGGATTCCTCCTATATAAATGGCTGTTTATATACTAAATGTTTATGATGCCCGACCTTAAGATATGTAAGTAACCAATCGGAACCTTTATCGGAGCTTTCTTTTGGAAGCTTGGGTTTTAGACTTGCTGCACTTGCCAATAAAAACATATAATGACATTAAAAGAAAATATAGATAAATATAATAAATTATGGGTAGACAAAATATGTAAATAATGCTATTATATGTTTGGGATAACGATGAGAGGAGGAGGATATCTATTATTACGATTGATCTGCTGGCAGAAGGAGTATTCGGAGAGAGGCTGGCCAGATACCTGGAGACCCATATGAAGGAAGCTGCCAGAATCCGCTATTATACTCATCCTGACCAGTGGGAGTCGGAGAGTCTGACCGCAGATCTCTGTATCTTAAGCAGAGATTTTTATCCGGGAAGGTCCGACCAGAAGAGGTTTTCGGAGACTGAACTGATATGGATCAGCGACCAGGAACAGGAAGAGGGATACTGTATCTATCACCCGCCCTGGGAGCTGATTGACCTGATTGAACTGCGCCTGCATCAGGCAGCCGGGAGGGCAGCTGAGGGCGGGTATTCTTCTCAAGTTACCGTCTTGTTTGCACCTGTCCCGGGCCAGGATCTTATGCAGCTGGCACAGCTGTCCATGACAGAGGGAGACCTGTATCTGGGTATGGAGGATCAGAGGATTCATTCCATGGAGGAGGACAGGCTTTGTCCGGGCAATATGGGTGACCTTTGTTATTACATCCATCTGAGAGAGGAGGAGATTCCTTCCCGAATCCGGGAACTGTCAAGCCGGACTGACATCTATGACATACTTCCTGGTCCTCCATTTATTCTGCCGCTTCTGGAACTGGGCAGTGAGGATTATGTCTGGTTTTTTGACACTTTGAGAAAGAAAAAGGCCTTTTCGCATATCTATATCGGTTTAGGTTACAGCATGCTGGGATCCGGGAAGATTCTGCCCCAGGCAGATCGGCTTCTTTTGTTCGGGAACAAAGATGATCCCGGTCAGATGCGGTGCTGCGAGAATATGGTGAAGGCATTGGAAGGGAAGACGGATCTTTTTCGCGGAAAATGTGAGATTATCTCCCTGAAAGGACATGACGGATATGCTGGATAAGCAATGGATACGGGAAGAAGTGCTTAAATCTCTGGGATATGATGATCATACCACCGATGAAGCGGTTTACAGAGAGATTGACCGGGTCATCCTTCGGGAAGGACACTCCTTTTACGGAAGCCTGGAGGAGAAAAGGACTCTGCGGGAAGATATCTTTAATTCCATCCGCCGTATGGATATTCTGGAAAAGTATCTTAAGGATGACCATGTCACCGAAATCATGGTGACAGGAAGAGACCGTGTATTTGTAGAGCGGGATGGGACAGTTTATGAGACAGGAGAACATTTCCAAGATGAAAGTGAAATCCATCGCCTCATCGACCAGATGGTGGCCGAGACCAACCGCATGGTCAACGAATCCAATCCTATCGTGGACAGCCGTCTGCCGGATGGCTCCAGGGTGCACATTGTGCTGCCGCCAATCTCCCTGTCAGGGCCGGTTATCACCATCCGCAAGTTCCAGAAAGGAGGGATGACCGTTGATAAGCTGATTCAGTATGGTGAGTTTCCCGCGGAACTGGCCCCGGTATTATATTGTCTGGTGAGAGGACGCTACTCCATTCTGATTGACGGTGCAACCAACAGCGGGAAATCTTCTCTGCTGAACGCCCTGGCATCCTATATTGAGCCGGATGAGAGGATTATCACCATCGAAGACTCAGCGGAGCTGCAGTTTCATATGGATAATCTGGTGCGGCTTGAGACCAGGGAAGCCAATGTAGAGGGGGAAGGAAGCATCAGTATGGAGGACCTGATCAAGGCCAGTCTCCGCATGCGTCCCAGCAGGATTATTGTCGGTGAGGTCAGGGGCAGGGAGGCCGTATCCATGCTGATGGCCTTTTCCACCGGACATATTGGCTCGCTTTCCAGCATTCATGCCAATTCCTGCAGGGATGCCCTGCGCCGTCTGGAAACGATGACCCTGATGGGGATGGATATGCCTCTTAGGGCAGTACAGGGGCTGATAGCCTCTTCCATCGATATATTGATCCATTTAGGCCGTCTGCCCTCAGGAAAAAGAAAGCTTATAGAAATCTCTGAAATCATTGGCTACGACGGACAGGATTATCAGCTTAATCCTCTTTTTCAATATGAGTTCGGGAAAGGTGAAGAAGGAGTCTTAATGAAAACCGGGGAGCTTCATCATAAAGAAAGAATGAAAGGGTACCAGCTTTATGAGACATATTGCCAGGCCGTGGAAACATTTGGATAGGGATCTGATCCGGCAGCTGCTGCTGGCAGAACTGCTCCTGCTATTATTGAATCTCCTGTGTTACGGTGACCGGCTCTGGCTGCTGCCCATGCAGCTTTTGCTATATCCCTATCTGACCGAGTGGAGAAAATACCGGAAAAGGGCACTGACCAGAAAGTATGCGCTGGGGTTTTCCAACCTGCTTCAGTCTCTGATGACCTCTGTCCAGGCCGGCTATACTCTGGAGAATGCCTGTCGGGCTGCCCTTACTGAGCTCAGCAGACAGTATGGGGACAGCTCGGAACCCACACTTGTCCAGTTAAGGAAGATAGTTTATGGGATGAATCTGGGGATACCGGTGGGAGAGCTTTTTATGAATTACGCCAGGGAGACAGCGAATGAAGATATCCTGCAGTTTGCGGCAGTGCTTGATATCATCAGAACCACCGGAGGCAACATGGTCCAGATTCTGAAGAATACCATGCTGAACTTTCAGAGAAAGCTGGATACCGAGGAGGAGATCCGGGTCATTTTAAGCGGCATGGTCTATGAGAAGAACATTATGCTGGGCATGCCTCTGATGATCATGACTTACATGAGGCTGACTAACGGAGACTATATGGCCTGTCTCTATAATAGCCTGGGAGGGCATATCCTGGTAACTGCAGTTCTCATGGGAATCCTGGCCTGCTACTATTGGACGGAATCCATGATTCATGTAGAGATCTGAAAGGAGCCTGGACAAATATGAGCCGACATGATAAGAAAACGCTATCAGGGGAGAAAAAAAGACAGAAAAAGCCTCAGGCTTTGAAAAGGTCCTGGTATCTGGGCCCCGGTACTTTTTGCTGCCGTATCCTCCCGGTCAGGCTGCGAGCCTGGGCTTTGAAGAAGATAGAAGCTTCTTTAAGGGGACAGCAGCTGGAATCGGAGGAAGACCTGTCAGGACGCTGTCAAAGATTTCTGGTGGAGGAGTGCGCATTTCTTAGCTGGGGATTTTTGGCCCTGATCCTGATGCTGGCCTTCTTTCTTATCCGGGGATGGAAGGGAGAAGAGACAATCGTACTTAAGCGCAATGCCTTTGGCTCCGGCAGCAGAGACCAGGTATTATACCTTGAAGGTGAGGAAGAGGAAAAAACCGTCTCTGTGACCATAGAAGAACAGGGAATGGGTAAGGAGGAAGCTGACCGCCTGTTTGATGCATTATTCCGCGACCTGGAGGACCACATGAGGGGGGAGAATCCATCCCTGGTTAAGGTGAACAAGCCTTTATGTTTTGAGGAAGAGATAAGCGGCTATCCCTTTGAGCTGACCTACCAGCCGGAGGACATTTCCCTGATCGGGATTGACGGGAGGTTAGGAGAGAATGCTTTAGCGCTAGGGAAACAGCAGCATAAGGAAACCAGGATAAAAGTGACTGCTGCCTATAAGACCTTAAGAAAGACAAAAAGCTATAAAGTAATACTGACAGCTCCTCCGGAGAAAGAAGAGCTTTCTGTTTTTGACAAGGTACACAATCAGCTTATGAATTACGAGAAAGAATCCAGGGAGGAGCCCCTTGTTACCCTGCCATCAGAGCTTATGGAGGTCAGTATCCGACTGCCTGGTGCCCACAATGATGAGTATACCCTCCTGTTGTTAATGATAATCATTCCTCCGGGTCTGGTACTTCGCAGGTATTACGGGCTTAAGGAAAAAGCCCGGGAAAGGAGGAAGGAAGCGGAGGAAGATTTTCCTGCGGTTGTTCACCTCCTCACCCTTTATATGAAAGCGGGTTCTTCCTTTTCTTCTGCGGTTCATCGCATCAGCTGCAATTATCTGGAAGGTGAGAACAGGGGGAAGGGCAGGATAGCCTTTGAAGAAATTGTATGGATGGACCGGCAGATGCAGATGGGAGTCAGCCAGAAGGAGGCCTGCATTAGATGGGGAGAAAGGAGCTCAGGCAGTCTCTATCGCAAGCTGTCCGTGACTATGGGGCAGCTTCTTAGCAAGGGGAGTAAAGAAGCAGACCGGATCCTTGAGCAATTGGAAAGGGATGCCTTTGACCGGAGAATAGACCGGGCCAGAAAGGAGGGAAAAGAGACAGAAACAAAGATGCTTTTCCCTATGATCATCCTCCTTTGCCTGGTCATGGCAATTGTGATTTTTCCGGCAGTGGTACGTTTTCAGGGATTCTGATATGAATGTGGGACATTAATAAGTACTAATAGAAAGGATGAGTAGGATTATGATTAAAGAATATAGGAATATCAGTTTAGAAGAAATTTCTGCTTATGGCAGTGAACAGGATCTGTCTGCTGATGACCTGGAACTTGCTGGTAAAAAGGGGGGCTTTCTTTCCAGGCATATTCCCCCCGAAGCCGGTATGGGCGTAGTGGAAGTTATCCTCATCACTGTGG
>JAFUDC010000167.1 GCA_017459345.1 Eubacterium sp. | reverse complement strand
CCGGAGGATATCCTGAAGGTGCTGGACCGCTTTGAGACCTGCAAAAGGGAAGGGCAGCCGTCTGGAGTGGAGGTGCAGAATGACGATTAAGGACTACACGGGCAAATATAATGAGCTGACAAGGCAGTGGCTGGAGTCTTTTGTAAAGGCTAAAAAAGGCAGGAATATTGTATTTTCTCCCCTGTCGATCCTCATGCTCCTGGGGATTGCTGCAGATGCGGTAAGGGGTGAAGCCAGGGATGAGATCACAGCCATTATTGGAAACAGTGCTTCTTATGATGATCTCATGGGTGTCCTTTCATTTATCCAGAAGGATTCTGATAAGAGCGGGTCACTGATGTCATCTAACGCAGTCTGCATTAAGGAGAACATCCAGGCAGCCATTAATGCTGATTATGCAGAGCGCCTGGAGAGTGTATTTGATGGGCAACTGTTCTCATCTTCCAACCTCGCCCGGGATGTGAATGCCTGGGTGGAGGAAAAGACCAGAGGGATGATCAGAAATGCGGTAGATAATTCAGTTGATCAAATGCTGGCCTGCCTGATGAATGCCATTGCTTTCGAGGCAGAATGGAAGAAGCAGTATCAGGATGATGAAATCCTGGAAGGTGAGTTCAACAATGCAGACGGGTCTGTAAGCCTGGTCCAGATGCTGGATAGCTGCGAACATGCCTATATTGAAAATGAGCGTTTCACAGGATTCATCAAACCTTACAAAGATGAGAAATATGCCTTTATGGCACTCCTCCCAAAAAGAAAAGCCGCTTCCTTCATGCTGAGTTCTTTAAAACAGATTGATTTTACCAGGCTGTTCAGGGAGGCTTCCCATGCCAGGGTATATGTTACCATGCCTGAATTCAAATATGATTTTGGTCAGGATCTCACCGGATCATGCAGGGATCTGGGCATTAAAACGCTGTTCACAACGAAGGCAGACTTCTCCCCAATGTCCAGTCAAGAGCTTCAGGTGGAGTCCATCTTTCATAAGGCACATATAGAGGTAGACCGCAAAGGGACAAAGGCGGCTGCTGTGACAATGGCTATTACGGTAGGCTGTGCATTGCCCATGGATTACAAATCGGTGTATCTCGACCGCCCATTTGTTTATGCCATCATGGATACGGAAACCGGCCTCCCGGTCTTTACGGGGATATTAAACCAGGCGGGGAGATAATATATGGAATATAATATAAAGGCTGTCACTGTGAAGCGGCAGCCTTTATATCAATAAAAGATATCCCTATCTTGTATTACTCTGTCAGAAAGATTGACTGACAGATCCGTGATGTCATTAAAAGAGATCATATGGTCATCTACCGTGATCGTCCTTGTAAGATCAGGGTCTATTCTCCGCATCCTCCCGGTGCAGGTGATATAATTTCCTCTGGTACTATAGCTGTCGTTTTCTATATCGCTGCAGGGAGAAAAGTAAGTGACCGTGATCCGGGGTGCCGGCCTGTGGAGGGAACGGGACTTTTTAAAGGCCTGGCAGATCAGGGAGATCTTCTTGTCCAGTTCTTCTCTTTCCGTATCACTTAACTCTCGCCGCTCTTCATAGAGCACTTCCTTGTTTGCGATCCGCTCATCAAATCCGGCCAATGCATCGAAAGGGGCAAACAGTTTGGCTCTCCTCGCGCAGGGCATCTTGGGATGCTTCCTGCCAAAATCGGACAGAGGATCATGCCTGGGCCTGCCCTGCCGCATGAGTTCCAGATAAGGAAAGTCAGCAGGCATGGGCATATATCCCAGTATTGGCATACCGTATGGGTCGTAAGCAGCAGCTGTATTCATAGACATGGGTCACTCCTTTCGCTCCGAAAAATTGATGGGAAGTAATACATAGTTCGTGAAAATATGTGGCTGATGCAAAGCGTGTTTATCTTTCTTCAAGCTTTATGGCCGCCAATTTGAGAGTTCCGTTCTATCGTGGTTGCCCCTTCCATCAGGCTGATCCCCTTTATCACGGCATTCTTGCCAAACCTTCTCCTGATCTCAAGCATGGCTCCCTGGATCCTTTTTTCTCTTTCAAGGG
>JAFUDC010000166.1 GCA_017459345.1 Eubacterium sp. | reverse complement strand
GTACCTCTTAAAAAAGATCCAGAACTCATCGACCGGTCCGAATGAGATGGTCTTGCAGTCCTGGTTTACACATCCGGATCTACTTCCAAACCCAAGGGTGTCAGGCTTCTTCACCGGAATGTGATGGCATCTATATCTAATTCCTGGCGCCTGGGCTTTAACGAGAAGGATGTGATGTGTGTCTTTCCCAGCTTCAGCTTCGTGGCCAGTATCTACGATACATTTGGCCAGCTGGTCCGGGGTGGGTCTCTGAACCTGATTCCGGAGGAAAAACGCAGAAATATCGATCTCATCGAGGAACATTTTATCACCAACAAAATAACCATCGCCTATCTGCCGCCCCACATGGCCAAAAAGCTCATTGCCAGGGATAATCCCAAGCTTTGCCTTCGGGCCCTGCTGGTGGGCGGCGAGGTAGTCCGCAATCTGGAACCACATAGATTTCCTTTCCTCAACGTCTATGCTGCTTCGGAAACCTGCTCCCTTGCCTTCACATACCGGATGGATAAGCCGGGTGAGTTCTGTCCCATTGGCAAACCCAACCCCAATTTACTGGCCTATCTGGTGGATGAAAACGGGAAGCCGGTGGAAAAAGGAGAGGAAGGGGAGCTCTGGCTTGCCGGCCCGCAGATTTCTCCGGGTTATTACAAGCGGGAGGAACAGACAAAGGAACAGTTCATGAAGAATCCCTTCTGTGATGAGCCGGGATATGACTGGCTCTTCAGGACCAGGGATATCTGCCGGGAACTCCCCGACGGAAATCTTATATTTGTGGCCAGGGCGGACACCATGTATAAGATCAGAGGCTTCCGCGTGGAAGGAAGTGCTGTGGAAAATGTGATCCTTGCCCAGGAAGGAATTCAGGAAGTGGTTGTGAAAGCCTTCACGGATTCCGGAGGAACGGATATTCTGTGTGGATATTTTACCGCAAATGAGAAGAAGGATGTGAAGGAGCTGAAGAAGGCCTTAAAGGAAGTACTGCCATATTACATGGTACCTACGGCCCTGTTCCAGCTTGATGAAATGCCTTTGAACATGAACCGGAAGATTGACCGCAAGGCCATAAAGCCTCCAAAAGAACTTGACGACCATAAGCTGCTGGAGAAGCTCTACTGATGCTGACTTAATATGTTTTATAAGCCCTGGGAGGGCTTCTCCTCCAGCAGGAGAAAAGTATGCTTGGTAGAAAGGGGAATTATGCTATGGCATCAAAGGAATTATTAGAAAAGATGGAGATATTTTTTGATGATGAGATCAATGAATATCTTGGCGAACACGGCGGAGCCGCCGAAGTGGTGGATGTGGAAGGTGATGAGCTGATCATCCGCCTTTTGGGAGAGTGCAGGGGATGCCTGTCCATGAACCAGACGGTAAATGGCGTGATCTTAAAAAAGGTTAAGGCCGTTTTCCCATTTGTCAAAACCGTCACAGTGACAGATGATGTGAGCCCGGAGGTTTACGAGATGGCAAGCAAGCTCTTTACCTCCGGTCACTATTGATTCGTAAAAAGACATGTTGGTTCTGACTGAACAATTGCATGTTCAGAAAATCGGACGAGAATAATCTTTATTGTCCAGAATATGGACACATAATAGGAGAAGAATCCGAAAAGCAATTCAAAGAAGGCGATAAATCCGTACAATCAATAGATGCTCTCTATTTATAAATGTTGGCATCAAAATTGCTGTATTATTTACTGAGATAATAGTAAACAATGATTGCCTGGAATCCAGGCGGATCGGAGAATTAATACCAATTTAAGAAGGAGGATAAAATGGGAGTAGGAACTTATGAAGCTTATATCGAGCGTATGAAAAAGATGAGACCCAACATCTACCTGCATGGTGAGTGCGTAGACAGAATGGGCCCCTGGAATGAGAGTGGTATGTGGGTGATGAAGCAGTGCTACGACATCGCTAATGATCCCAAATATGCTGATGTCTGTCAGGTAAAATCTCATCTGACCGGTGAGACCATCAACAGATGTACCCATATCCATCAGTCAAAAGAAGACCTCTTAAACAAGCAGCTCATGACCCGTCTGATCTGCCACCGCGTGGGCGGATGTATGCAGAGATGTATGGGAACAGATGCCTTAAACGCTATCGCAGTTGTATCCTATGACTGTGATCAGGCTACAGGCACCAACTATCATGAGAGATTCAACAAATATCTCCAGTACTGCCAGGAGAACGACCTGATCTGCAACTGTGCTCAGACAGACGTTAAGGGAAGCCGTAACAACAAGTACAAACGTGCTCATGAGCAGCCGGATCCGGATATGTTCTTACATATCATCAAGACAGATGTTGATGGCGTTGGCATAGACGGAAAGCCATGTAAGGGAGTTATCGTTCGCGGTGCCAAGGTTTGTAACTCCTGTGCTCCTTACGTAGATGAGATCATCGCAAACCCGACCAAGTTCATGGGCAGAGGCGATGAGGGCTATGCAGTAGCATTCGCACTTCCGGCTGACTGG
>JAFUDC010000165.1 GCA_017459345.1 Eubacterium sp. | reverse complement strand
TCGGAGATACTCTGATCGGGATGCATCTAAAAGATGTGGCGGTTCCGGTAAGGTTATCGGTGAATAAAATCGGGGAGGCCCATCTGGTATGTGCCAGAGTAAGGCCGAAATTCATCGGAGGAGTTCGGGCCAACTATGATGAGGAGTTGCTATAATATAGAAAGCGGGGAGATGGACCGGTCCATCTCCCCGAAACATATAGCCGGCTGATTCTATGCCCGGAAGCTTCCGCTGATCGTGCTGAAGCTTCCGCCGTTTTTCTTCTTGATGCCTTTGATGGTGTAGTTATAAACCGCACCCTTCTGCAGCTTCTTAACCTTTACTTCAATGCCGTCATCATCTTTATCTTCGATGTAGCGGACATAATTCTTACCGCCTTTTGTGATGGTTACTTTTACAGATTTCCACTTTACATCCTGCTTGAATTCGAATTCCACTTCACCATCGTCGGAGTCATATTCGATTTCCTTTACC
Source organism: Eubacterium sp. (assembly GCA_017459345.1). Taxonomy (GTDB): domain Bacteria; phylum Bacillota; class Clostridia; order Lachnospirales; family Lachnospiraceae; genus Anaerobutyricum. The sequence continues at coordinate 3,268 of JAFUDC010000165.1, read as the reverse complement.
TTCACGGATCCGATGGATTTGGGGATCCGGACTTTGCCGGTAAGTGTTGTGTTTTTCTTATCCCCTTTTTTGCGAATTCCGGTAATCTTGTAGCTGTAAGTCTCACCTGGCTTATAGTTCACAATCCTGAAATCCAGCTCATCTTCATCTTTTTCTATGATGCGGACCTTCTGGGCCTTCTTTTTAGAGTCTTTTACGGTTAACTTGAACTTTTTGTACTTCACATCCGAAGTGAAGTCAATTTCAAATTTGCCTTTCCCGTCGTACTCGATTTCTTCAATGTGTACAGCGGCCCTGGCCGGAATACTGCCCATGGTAAGCAGGGCAAAGAGGAACATGGCGCAAAATGTCAGGATTCCTGTTCTTATAGGGTTGTTTTTTCTGTTATCTTTCATTATGAAACCTCTCTTTCTTAATCGTCATCATCATCGTCGTCGTCATCGTGATCTTTGCGGCTGCTCTTTCCTGTGCTGGTCTTGCTGCTTTTTTTCTGACTGCCCGTATCTTTTGCTGATTTCTTTTGCTGGCTTGTTCCCGGGGAGGAGGTCTTCTTTTTTGCAGCAGAAGTTGAGGAGGATTTTTCAGAAGCCGTAGTACTGGATTTCTGAGTGCTATCAGCATTCCTGTCGCTGAATTCCTGGTCCTCTGCTTCCATCTCCTTTTCCAGGATGCGACCATCCGAGGCATCGATGTCATATTCGTATTCTGTCGTTCCGGCCCTGAAATGGACATCATAGACGATCCGGCCATCATCTTCATCAAGGACAACTTTTTCGAAGACGACCTGGTCAGCGGTGAGTCCGGCATCAGCCAGGGCAATCTCCTGAGCCTGCTTCACCCCGATATAATTCAATGCATTCTCTGTGGATTTCGCTTCCTTTGAGGCTGAATCAGCAGCCTGGGCGTCGATGCTTAATTTCCCGTTAGAATCAGCAGACTCACTGTGTTCTTTTTTCTGGGCTTCCCGGTGGTAGATACTGCCGTTATCCCCATCAATCTGGTAGAGATAAGACATTTCGTCCGTGTAGAATTCCACCTGGTACATGGACCGGTCCAGCTGATGTCCCAGTGAACTTCGGGTAAATGTCACCTGATCGAAGTCCACGCCTGCGTCCACCAGGGCAATCTTTTTAGCCTGAACCTCGCTGATTCCCGCGGAAGCCTCGGTCGTAAAAACACGCCCGGCGATCAGGGTGGCAGTTCCGGCACAGCCGATGATGAGAAGGGCGATTATGCCGATCAGTATGGATACTCTTTTCAGTTTACATCACCTCCGGTAAATCTGGTGTCTGAGTTGAACGAAGCAGCAGCTAAAGCAGTAAATAATCTTTTCTTGCTTTGTATGTGTAGTCTAAATGACAAAGATTAAAGAAAAATTAAAAAGGCAGAAAAATATTAAAATTCGTATAAGCTCCGGGCAGGCTGTCTGCTGTGATGGTTCCCCGGTGAACTTCTACGATCCACTTAACCAGGGAAAGTCCCAGCCCCAGTCCGGGCACACTGCCGGAAGGTTCCACCCGGTAGAAGCGGTTCCAGATATAGGGCATGTGGTCTTCCGGGATACCGATACCGTTATCGGATACGGTGAGCATGATCCCCCTGTCAAGTCTTTGGACGATGATCCTGACAAATCCGCCCTCTTTTCCATATTTGATGGAGTTGGTCACCAGGTTGACGATCATTCGGGTGATGAGGGAGGGGTCGACCTTGATATAGAGTCCTTCCTGAGCCTCCACCGCAACAGATATATGCTTCTCAGATGCCTCCTTTCTGCAGGCAAATGCAGCTTCCTCGGCCAGGAGACTGATGTCGGTTTCCTGCAGTTCAGGCATGATTGCCTGCCGGTCTGCCCGGGCCAGCATGAGGAGCTGGTCGATAAGGGAGGACATACTAAGAGCCTGATTATGGATGACATCGATAGCCTGGCCTACCTCTTCCTTGTCATCGAGGTGCTCCCGGATATAATCGCATTGGGCCCGGATAACAGCTACAGGAGTACGAAGCTCGTGGCTGGCGTCGTTGGTAAATTGTTTTTCTCTCTCGAAGCTTTCGCTGATCCGGTCAAGCATGAGGTCGAAGGCCCGGGCAGTCATCTCGATTTCATCCAGGGATCTCGTGTCTTTTGACTCCTGTCCCCTCACCCGCTCAGACAAATCGCTGCCCTCCTGAATGCGGGCTACACTGCTGTTTAACTGCTTTAAGGGCAGGAAGGCCCTCCTTGTGATCAGCCAGCCTCCGGCCAGGGAGAGGATGATAAGGATGGGAAGTACCACCATAAAGAGCAGGATCATATGGCCGATTGCCGGATCACGTACCGAGAGACTGGCGGACGTGACGCCGCGAATCCATATCTTTCCTGTCTTCTGGTTCTCAATCAGCCGGTCATAGACATAGAAGGATGCTCCCCGCCTGCCCGCCCGGCGTATCTTATCTGCCTGAAATGGGACATTCTCGGGAAATCCCTCCGGGGTAAGCCCGGAGATGACTTCCCCATCATCCCTTGCCAGCAGGATCCAGGTATGATCCATATAGTAGATCATATCCTCATCGATCACCAGCCTGCCCTCGGTTACCGTAACATTGTTCACCGCCATGTCTGTGGAGATGATCAGGCTGTCCCTGGCATCATCCAGAGCAGCCCGGCGTCCCCCGAGGATCAGAATGGCGAAAACCAGACCGATCATAATAATCATGGAAAATGTATACCAGAATACCACTCTGCTTTTTATAGACATTCGTTTCATCAGGGCTCCTTTATCACATAGCCCACACCCCGTACGGTGTGGATCAGCTTTGGCTCAAATCCTTCATCGATCTTCTTTCTCAGGTAGCGGATATAGACATCCACCATGTTGGAAGCTCCTTCATAGCTGTAATCCCAGAGATGGTCCTCAATCTGCTGTCTGGATAAGGTCTGTCCCCTGTTCACCATCAGATATTGAAGCAGGGCGAATTCCCTGGCGGACAGATTGATTTCCTGACCGGCCCGGACCACCCTGTGGCTTGTGACATCCAGGATCAGGTCAGCCAGCTGGTAGGAGTTTGTCTTGCTTCCGGCTTTTTTTCTTAAGAGCATGCGAATTCTTGCCAGCAGCTCCTCCAGGGCAAAAGGCTTGGTCAGGTAATCGTCCGCCCCGGCATCCAGCCCCTGCACCTTGTCGGCCACAGAGTCCCTTGCGGTGAGCAGGAGGATTGGTGTGTCGATGTCCCTGGCTCTTGCCCGGGACAGAACCTCCAGTCCGCTTAAACCGGGAAGCATGATATCCAG